>NZ_JBSFCF010000033.1:0-107917 GCF_053593335.1 Streptomyces sp. NPDC002324 | reverse complement strand
GGCCACTACATCGACTGGATCGGCGACCCGGACCTCAACCTCTGGGCCATCCTCATCGCCGCGTCCTGGCGCCACACCGGCTACATGATGATCCTGTACCTGGCCGGCCTGAAGGGTGTCGACCCGTCCCTGCGGGAGGCCTCCGCGCTGGACGGCGCGAACGAGTGGCAGACGTTCAAGAACGTCATCTTCCCCACCCTGCGCCCCACCAACACCGTCGTCCTGGTCGTCACCATCATCGAGGCCCTGCGCGCCTTCGACCTCGTCTTCGTCTTCAACAAGGGCGCCGAGGGCACCGAACTGCTCTCCATCCTCGTCACCAACAACATCATCGGAGAGTCCAGCCGTATCGGATACGGATCGGCGATCGCCGTCGTCCTGCTGGTGATCTCCCTCGCCGTGATCATCCCGTATCTGATCGCGACCTTCCGGAAGGAGCGGCGCGCATGAGCACCACCGTCGACACCACCGCCGCGGCCACCGCTCCCAAGGAGCGCACCCCCGTCCGCCCCGCCCGGATCGTCCTGCACGTCTTCCTCGTCAGCATGTCACTGGCGTGGCTGGGACCCCTGCTGTGGGCCCTGTACGCGGCCCTGCGCCCCTACGGCGAGACCAGCGAGAAGGGCTACGTCTCGTGGCCCGACAAGCTGAACTTCGCCAACTTCACGAACGCGTTCACCCAGTCGGACATGACGCACTACTTCGTGAACACCCTCGTCATCGCCGTCCCCGCGGTACTGCTGACGCTGTTCCTGTCCTCGATGGTCGCCTTCTACGTCAGCCGCTTCGACTTCCGCGTCAACCTCTTCCTGCTCCTGGTCTTCACCGCCGGCAACCTGCTCCCGCAGCAGGTCATCATCACCCCGCTGTACCGCATGTACCTGCTCATCGACCTGCCCGGCATCACCATGTCCGGCAAGCTGTACGACTCCGCGCTCGGCCTCGTCCTCATCCACGTCGCCTTCCAGTCCGGGTTCTGCGCCTTCGTCCTCAGCAACTACATGCGCTCCCTGCCCCACGAACTGACCGAGGCCGCCCTCGTCGACGGCGCGTCCGTGTGGCGCCTGTACTGGCAGATCGTGCTGCCCCTGTGCAAGCCCGCGATGGCCGCCCTGGCCACCCTGCTCTCCATCTGGATCTACAACGACTTCTTCTGGGCGCTCGTACTGATCTCCACCGGCGAGAACATGCCGATCACCTCGGCCCTGAACAACCTCTCCGGCCAGTACTTCACCGACCCCAACCTCGTCGCCGCCGGCGCCCTGCTCACCGCCATCCCCACCCTGATCGTGTACTTCGCGCTCCAACGACAGTTCGTCAGCGGACTGACCCTCGGCGCCAACAAGGGCTGACCGCCCCCGCGGCGGCCCACTGTGTGAAAGAGAAGTTCTCGTGCACCACCCCTTCACCCACGTGGTCTCCGTGCCCGTGGACACCGGTACGGCACGGGTCCACGAGGAGGGCTGGCAGTCCTGGAGCCCCAGCGGCTCCTACGCCCTCGACGCGACCCCGTACCGTCCGGCCGGCGACAACTGGGCCACGGTCTGTTACCGCCCGGGTGTCACCGTCCCGGCCGGCACCTTCCAGGGCGAGGGCCTGCTGGCCCTCGATCCGGGCGACGGCACCCCGGTCCGCCTCTGGGCCGCCCCCGACCCCGTCCACCAGGTCCCCTCGATCCGCCTGGCGGTGAGGGACGGGGTCGCCGAGATCGCGTCCGACGGCCCGGTGAAGGAGTGGACCGGCACGGACATCCAGGCGGTGCTGGGCGAGTGGGCGGCGAGCCTCGGCCTCGCGGCCCCCCGCCCGGCCCCCACCGTCTGGTGCTCCTGGTACGAGTACTTCACCTCCGTCACCGAGGACGACATCCACGAGAACCTCCGTGCGATGGACACCCTCGACCTCCCCATCGACGTCGTACAGATCGACGACGGCTACCAGAAGGCCCTCGGCGACTGGCTCACCCTCTCCGGCCGCTTCCGCTCCCGCGCGGGCATCGCGGACACCATCCGGGCCCGGGGCCGCCGCGCAGGCATCTGGACGGCGCCCTTCCTCGTCGACCCGTCGAGCACCCTGGCCGCCGAGCACCCCGAGTGGCTGGTGCGCGACGAGGACGGCGGTCCCACGCACGCCGGCCACAACTGGGGCCACGACCTGTACGTCCTCGACACCACCCACCCCGGGGCGGCGGCGTACCTCACCGAGGTGTTCACCACCCTCCGCTCCGAGGGCTACGACTACTTCAAGGTCGACTTCCTCTACGCGGGCGCGCTGGACGGCGTACGCCACGCCTGCGTGGATGCCCTCACGGCGTACCGCCGGGGCATCGAGCTGATCCGCGACGCGATCGGCCCCGACGCCTACCTCCTCGGCTGCGGCGCGCCGATCCTGCCGTCCCTCGGCCTGTTCGACGCCATGCGGGTCAGCCCCGACACGGCCCCGCACCGCCGCCCCGAGGCGGACGACCACAGCCAGCCCGGCCAGGACTCCGCCGAGTTCACGGGCGCCGCCCGCCAGTGGCAGCACGGGCGTCTCTGGGTGAACGATCCCGACTGCCTGATGGCCCGCCCCGCCGTCGAGACGCGCGAGCGCTGGGCGGCGCACGTCGAGGCGACGGGCGGCCTGATGGCCTCCAGCGACCGCCTGCTCTCCCTGGACACCTGGGGCGTGGAAACGACCCGCCGACTGCTGACGAAGGGCCCGGAGGCCTCCGAATGAAGCGCGAACTGAACGTCCCCGGCATCGCCTACGGCGGGGACTACAACCCCGAGCAGTGGCCCGAGGAGGTGTGGGCCGAGGACGTACGCCTCATGCGCGAGGCGGGCGTGAACATGGTCAGCGTCAACATCTTCTCCTGGGCGCTGCTGGAGCCGCGCGAGGGCGAGTACGACTTCTCCCGCCTGGACAAGATCCTCGCCCTCCTCCACGAGAACGGCATCGCCGCCGACCTGGCGACCCCGACGGCGGCCCCGCCGGCCTGGTTCTTCGTCAAGCACCCGGACGCCCTGCCGGTCGACAAGGACGGCCGCGCCCTCTCGTACGGCAGCCGCCAGACCTTCTGCCCGTCCAGCCCCGCCTACCGCGAGGCCGCCCTGCGGATCGCCCGCGTGCTGGGCGAGCGGTACGCCGACCACCCGGCCGTCGTCATGTGGCACGTCCACAACGAGTACGGCTGCCACAACGGCGAGTGCCACTGCGACACGAGCGCGGCGGCCTTCCGTGTCTGGCTGCGCGAGAAGTACGACGACGACCTGGCGGCGCTCAACCACGCCTGGGGCACGACGTTCTGGAGCCAGTGGTACTACGACTGGGACGAGATCATCCCGCCCCGCCCGACGGGCGCGGTCCCGAACCCGACCCACCAGCTGGACTGGCGCCGCTTCTGCAGCGACGCGCTGCTCTCGCTGTGCAAGGCGGAGCGCGAGGTGCTGCTGGAGGCGGCTCCCACCACCCCCGCCACCACCAACTTCATGGTGATGTTCAACTTCGACAAGCTCGACTACTGGCGCTGGGCACCGGAGTTGGACATCGTCTCCAACGACCACTACCTCCAGTCCACGGACCCCGAGTCCGAGATCGACATCGCGATCAGCGGCGACCTCGTGCGCTCGCTGGCCGGCGGCAGTCCGTGGCTGCTGATGGAGCACTCCACCGGCGCGGTCAACTGGCAGCCGGTCAACCGGGCCAAGACGGCGGGCGAGCTGCGCCGCAACGCCCTGTCCCACGTGGCCCGGGGAGCCGACGGCATCGCCTACTTCCAGTGGCGGGCGGCCAAGGCCGGCGCCGAGCAGTGGCACTCGGCGATGCTCCCGCACGCGGGCACCGACAGCCAGATCTGGCGGGACGTGGTGCGACTGGGCGCGGATCTGGGCTCGTTGGCGGAGGTGCGGGGCAGCACGGGCGTCGCCGAGGTGGCGATCGTCTGGGACTGGAGCGCCTGGTGGGCGGTGGAACTCCCCTCCCAGCCGAGCGGCGAACTCCGCTTCCAGGACCTGGTCCGCGCCTGGTACGAGCCGCTGTGGCGGGCCGGCGTGGCCGTGGACTTCGTCCGCCCCGACGCGGACCTGTCCGCGTACAAGCTGGTGCTGGCGCCGAGCCTGTACCTGGTGGACGACGCGGGCGCGGCGAACCTCACCGGCTTCGCCGAGACCGGCGGCACGCTCGCCGTCGGCTTCCACAGCGGCGCGGTGGACGAGAACTGCCACGTCCGGCTGGGCGGTTACCCGGGCGCGTTCCGCGAGGCGCTGGGCGTGCGCACGGACGAGCTGTTCCCGCTGCTGCCGGGCGAGTCGGTGGGCCTGAGCGACGGCGGTACGGCCGGACTGTGGTCGGAGCGGGTCGCCCTGGCGGGCGCGGAGGCGGTGACCTCGTACACCTCCGGCCCCCTGACCGGCGTCCCGGCGGTCACCCGCCACACCCACGGTGCGGGCACGGCCTGGTACGTCGCCACCCGCCCGGACCCGACGACCCTCGCCGCCCTCCTGGACCGCGTCCGCGAGGAGGCGGGCGTGACCTCGGTGCGCCCGACCCCCGAGGGAGTCGAGGCGGCACTGCGCCGGGGCCCGGAGGCGGACTACCTCTTCCTGATCAACCACGGTGAGTCGGACGCCGAGGTCACGGTCTCGGCGGACGCGTCCGAACTGCTGACGGGCAAGGGGATCACCATGGGCGACGGCTCGACGACCGTGCTGGTGGCGGCCGGGGACGTGGCGGTCGTCCGCGAACCACGCTGACCGGCACCGATCACAACGGCACAGGGCCGCGGCTCCTCAGGGAGGCGCGGCCCTGCCTGTTGATCAGCCTGCCGGGGCGAGCCCTCGGGCGAGTCGTCAGCAGGACACGGAGAGATTCCTACTCGTTTGATAATCTGGCTTCATGAGTGACACCTCGTACAGCATCGGCGAAGGCCCTGCCACCAGGGTCAGCCTCTCTCTTCCGGAGGGCACGGCGGAGGCGATCCGGCAGCGAGTCGGCAAGCGTGAGTTCTCCGCGTTCATCACCGAAGCAGTGGAGCGTGAGCTGCGCGGCCAGATCCTGGACGAGTATCTGGCCGACTACGAACAACGCAAGGGGCCGATCTCCACCGAGGCGCAGGAGGGGGCGCGTCGCGTCTTCGACGAGGTGTTCGCCGAGGAGGGGCAGTGGCCCGCCGCAAGCTGAGTCACGAGGGCACCCTCGTCCTGGACTGCGAGGGCCTGTCCAAGCTGGTCGGTGATGACGAACCTGTCGTCGCGCTGGTCGCCGAGGCGCGTAAGAGGGGCATGGAGGTGGCCATCAGTGCTCTGACGATCATTGAGGCGGTTCACCGGCGGACGGACCGGGCGCGGCTCGCGTGGGTGCTGTCCGGCATGCGGATCGTGCCCATCGGGGACGAGGAGGCCAAGGCCGCCTCGACCATGCTGATCGGGGCCGGTCTGCACGGCCACAAGTACGCGATCGACGCCGCCGTGGCCGAGATGGCCCTACGGCAGCACCGTCCGGTGGTCATGCTCACCTCGGACATCGACGACATGGCGAAGCTGTGCGGGGAGCGGGTGCGGCCGGTCGCCGTGTAGGGCGGTGCGTGGAACCGGCGGTGTGCTGTTCGACTGGGCCGACGCCGCGCGGATGAGTGTGCCGCGGGAGGACCTCGACAACGACTTCGAGACCATTGCCTCGGTCACAGGCCAGCAGACCCAGTGGCTGGCATCCCCAGGCACTCTCTGCCCCACGTCCGGGGCGCGGCGCTTCCCCTATGCGCGCCGCGCCCCGGACTCCCGCTCCCCCGCTCCCCCGTTCCCCCGTTCCCCCGTTCCCCCGTTCCCCCAGGGGGCTCCCCGGCCCCCGGCCCTGTGGTCCGCTACGCCGGAGTCGTCACCAGCGGCGGCAGCGCGCCCGTCTTCGCCGCCTGCGCGTACCAGTACGCACTCGACTTCGGCGTACGGGCGAGCGTCGCGTAGTCGACGTACACCGCGCCGAAGCGCTTGCCGTACCCGTACGCCCACTCGAAGTTGTCCATCAGGGACCACAGGTAGTACCCGCGCACGTCCGCCCCCTCGGCGATCGCGCGCCGGACCGCCCGCAGGTGGCCGTGCAGGTAGGCGATGCGCTCGGGGTCGTGGACGCGGCCGTCCGAGTCCAGCTTGTCGTCGTACGCGGCGCCGTTCTCCGTCACGTACATCGGCAGACCCGGCGCCTCCCGCGAGTAGCGCATGATCAGCTCGTGCAGGCCCGTCGGGTCGATGGTCCAGCCCATCTCCGTACGCTCGCCCGGAGTCTGGTGGAACAGGACGTCGTCCGCGCCCGGCCACGGCGAGTGGTTGCTCGCCCCGTGGCCGTCCGCGCGCGGCCCGACGGCGTCGGCGTCCGCCGCGCCCACCAGCGTCGGCGTGTAGTAGTTCAACCCCAGCGCGTCCAGCGGCTGGTTGGCGGCCGCCACGTCACCGTCCTGCACGAACGACCAGTCCGTCAGCGACGCGGTGGCGGCGAACAGGCTCTCCGGGTAGGCGCCGTGCAGCATCGGGCCGTGGAAGACGCCGTTCGCCAGATCGTCGATCTTCCGGGCCGCGGCCACGTCCTCGGGGGCGCTGGTGATCGGCCGTACCACCGAGGAGTTGAGGCTCACCGCGATCGAGTTGCGGGCGGGCATCGCCGAACGCAGCGCCGAGACGCCGAGCCCGTGCGCCAGGTTCAGGTGGTGGGCCGCGCGCAGCGACGCCACCGGGTCCGTACGGCCCGGCGCGTGCACCCCGGAGCCGTAGCCCAGGAACGCCGTGCACCACGGCTCGTTGAGGGTGATCCACTGCTCGACCCGGTCGCCGAGCGCCTCGCCCACGATCCGCGCGTACTCGGCGAAGCGGTGCACGATGTCCCGCTCGGGCCAGCCGCCCGCGTCCTCCAGCTCCTGCGGGAGGTCCCAGTGGTAGAGGGTGACGGCCGGCTTGATGCCCTTGTCGAGCAGCTCGTCGACCAGCCGGCGGTAGAAGTCGAGGCCGCGCTGGATCGCGGGACCCCGGCCCGTCGGCTGCACCCGCGACCAGGAGATGGAGAAGCGGTACGAGTTGAGGCCCAGGTCCGCCATCATCGCCACGTCGTCGCGGTAGCGGTGGTAGTGGTCGACAGCGATGTCACCGGTCTCGCCGCCGGCGGTCTTGCCCGGCGTGTGGCTGAAGGTGTCCCAGATGGAGGGCGTACGGCCGTCCTCCCGCACCGCTCCCTCGATCTGGTAGGCGGAGGTGGCCGCGCCCCAGAGGAAGGCGGGAGGAAAGGTCACCGGGGTGGCCGGGTTCACGGGTTCAGGCATGGAAGCGCTCCCATAGTGGTCGTGGAGACCGACAGTGGTGGGTGGGGGGACGAAAGGAGAGGGGGCCGGGACGGCGGTGGCCCAGCCCCCGAAGGGGTTTCCGCGGTGGAGCGGTCGGCGCGAGCCGGGTCACCCCTTGATCGCGCCCTGCATGATGCCGCCCACGATCTGCTTGCCGAACAGGAGGAAGGCGATCAGCAGCGGCAACGTGCCGAGCAGCGCACCTGCCATGATCACCGACTGGTCGGGGATGTAGCCGGTGCCGAGGGCGTTGAGGGCCACCTGGACCGTCGGGTTCTGCTGGTTCAGCGCGAGGATCGGCCACAGGAAGTCGTTCCAGGCCATCACGAAGGTCAGCAGTCCGAGCACTGCCATCGCCGGCCGCGCGGCCGGGAACACGACGTGCCACACGATCCGCAGACTGCTCGCGCCGTCGACCCGCGCCGCCTCGATCAGCTCGGAGGGCAGCGCCTGGATCAGATACTGCCGCATGAAGAACGTACCGAACGCGCTGACCAGCGTGGGCAGGATGACCGTCTGCAGCTGGTTGGACCAGTTCAGGTCGCTCATCCACAGGTACAGCGGGACCACGGCCAGTTGCGGCGGGATCATCATCGTGCCGATGGTCAGCAGAAGCAGGACGCTGGAGAACCGGAACCGCAGCTTGGCGAAGGCGAACCCGGCGAGCGTGGAGAACAGCACCGTACCGACGGTGATCGTTCCGGCCACGAGCGTCGTGTTGAGCATCGCGGTGCCGAGCCCGGCCTGCTCCCAGGCCGTCTCCAGGTTCTTGAACAGGTTCCCGCCGAACCAGAGCGGCGGCGGCGCCTCGGCGAGCCGCTGGCTGGTGCGCGAGGCCGCGATCGCCGTCCACACCAGGGGCGCCAGCGAGCCCACGGCGAAGACGGTCAGGACGACGTAGGTGAGCGGCCCCGCGTGCATCTGCTTGCCCGCGCCCATCACCCGGCGACGGGAGCCCTTCGTCTCCGGCGCCCGCTCAGGTGCCCGGGGACGGGTCAGTTCGCTCGTGGTCATGGGGTCTTCCTCAGCCGTCGGGTGAGCAGCAGGTTGATCGCGGCCACGATCAGCAGGATCAGGAACATCGACCAGGCGATGGCGGACGCCTTGCCGAGGTTTCCGATCATGAAACCCTGGTCGTACATGTACAGGCCGAGCGTCTGGTACTGGTGCTCGGAGCCGCCCTTGGAACCGTCGGCCCCGCCGAACAGCAGGGGCTCGCCGAAGAGCTGGGTCGCGCCGATCGTGGAGACGACCGCCGTGAACAGGATGGTCGGCCGCAGCTGCGGGATCGTCACATGGACGAACTGCTGCCAGCGGTTCGCTCCGTCGATGGACGCCGACTCGTACAGGTCGGCGGGGATCGCCTGCATCGCCGCGAGGTAGATCAGCGCGTTGTAGCCGGTCCACCGCCAGATCACGATCGTGGAGACCGCGAACTTCGAACCCCAGTTGGACTCGCGCCAGTTGACGGGGTCGATCCCGATGAAGTCGAGCAGCCAGTTGATCATTCCGCCGTCCCAGGAGAACAGCAGCACGAAGACCAGCGTGGCCGCCGCCACCGACGTGGCGTACGGGGTGAGCATGATGACCCGCCACACGGTCGAGCCGCGCAGCCGGTAGTTGAGCAGGTGCGCGATGCCGATCGCCACCAGCAGCTGGGGCACGGTCGCGATCACGCCGATGGTGAAGGTGACCCACAGGGAGTTCCAGAAGAAGTCCGAGGACAGCAGGTTCTGGTAGTTGTCCAGGCCCACCCAGGTCTGGTTGTCCAGGTCGGCCAGCTGCACGTTGTGCAGCGAGTACCAGCCGGTGTAGAGCAGCGGGACGAGCGAGAACGCCCCGAAGATCAGGAAGAAGGGGGAGATGAAGACGTACGGGGAGGCCTTCATGTCCCAGCGGTACAGCCGGCTGCGCCACGAGTCGGTGGCCGCCGGCGGCGTACCGCGAACCTGAGCGCCCCGGACCGCGCCCGGCTCATCGCCGGGCGCGGTCTCGGCGCTCGCCGCGGAATGCGCGAGTGCCTCTTTGGAGCTGGTCACTGGCCGAGCACGTCCTTGATCTCCTTGCTGGCGGCGTCCCAGCCCTCCTCAGGGCTCTTGCCCTTCTGCTCGACCTGCACGATGCCGATGTCGGCGATCGCGGTGCCGATCGGCTGGTCCTTGGTGCCGAAGTGCTGCACCGGGATCGTCTTCGCCGAGTCGGAGAAGATCTGCGTCAGCGGCGCGTCGGAGAAGTACGCGGTGGTGTCGGGGCTCGCCTTGAGGGTCGCGTACGCCGACGGGGTCGACGGGAAGCTGGCCTGCTTGGCGAAGACCTTGGCCTGCTGCTCGGGAGCGGTCAGCCACTTCGCCAGCGCGATGGCCTCCTTCTGGTGCTTGCTCGCCGTCGGCACGCCGATGAACGCGCCGCCCCAGTTGGCCGCGGTCGGCGCCGCCGCCACGTCCCACTTGCCCTTGCCGGCCTCACCGGACTTCTCCTGGATGTAGCCGATCATCCACGCCGGGCAGGCCACCGTGGCGAAGGAGCCCTTGGCGTACCCCTGGTCCCAGGGAGCCTCGAACTGCTTCAGCTTCGCCGACATGTCGCTGGTCGCCACGGACATGGCCGCGTCCCAGGAGTCCTTCACGCCCTTGGACTTGTCCCAGATGGCGTTGCCGTCCTGGTCGTAGTAGCGCTCGGTCGCGCCACCGAGGGCCGCGTTGTAGACGGAGGAGGCCGAGTCCACGTACTTGGTGCCGGACGGCGCCTTCTTCATGTACTCCTTGCCGAGGTCGACGTACTTGCTCCAGTCGCCCTTCCACTGCTCGGCGAGCTTGGTGCGGTCGGTCTCCAGGCCGGCCTTCTCGAACAGGTCCTTGCGGTAGCAGATCGCCATCGGACCGATGTCGGTGCCGAGACCGATGAGCTTGCCGTCCTTGGTCGTGGCCTGCTGGTTCTTCCAGTCCAGCCACTGCGACTTGTCGACCTCCTTGCCGAGGTCGACGAACTTGTCGCCCTGCGTCTGCACGGCCTCGGTCACGTTGCCGATCTCGATCGCCTGGATGTCGTCGGTGCCGGAGCCGGCCTGCAGCCGGGTGAGCGTCTTGGGCCAGTAGACCGAGGTCTTGGTGGTGACGTTCTCCTTGATGACGATGTCCGGGTTCTGCTTCATGTACTCGTCGTACAGGCCGGCCTGCTTGTAGCCGAAGACACCGAAGGTGCCGACCGTCAGCGTGGTCTTGCCCCCGCTGTTGCCGCCGCCCTCGTTCGGCGTGCCGTCGTCCGGATCCTCGGAACAGCCGGCCAGCAGCCCGGCGCCCAGGGCGGCGACGGCTGCCAGGACCACCGTGTTGCGGGCGGTTCGGGTACGTGCTCGCATTGCGTCCTCCTGATGCCCTGACGTGCCGACCCCCCGGCCAACGGCGTTGTTGGGCCCGTTAGTTACATGCTGCGGCTCGGGCGGGGAACGTGCGGGATGTGTAAGTGCCAGGTACTGTGGGAGCGCTCCCACGAGTGATGTGTTGAAGAGTCGTCGGTTCGTGCGGGGGTGTCAAGGGAGCGAGCGCGGAGAGATGTCTTCGGTTATCGGGCTGTTAACTAACCCGGTACCGGCGGCCGGGTATGCCCGAAAACGGCCGGATGGGCCCACGCGGGGCTTCGGAGATCGGTGCGAACGGTCCGGGTGTGGGGTGTTCGGGCCGGTACGGGCGGACGGTCCGGCGGCACCGGAACGCCGCCGGAGCGCCACCGGAACGCCACCGGAACGCCGGCTTCCGGGCCGGGGGCACTGTTGGACTCGTGTAACCGATGGTCGGCCCGTGGCCGGCCGATCGTCTGCCGCTCGTCGGCGGCTCGTCCCGGACGGGGCGCCGACGCGGCAGCAGGGCCGGTGCCGCCGACGGCGCCGCAGCCCGGCTGAGCAGTTCCCGGACGTCGTACAAGGATCAGGACTGTTAGATTCCACGCCAGCGCGGTGTTGACGGGAGGCGACCATGGTGGCAGGCCACGGAGCACGGGGCCGGAGCGGTGGGCGGCCCACGTTGGAAGAGGTGGCCGCACGGGCCGGAGTGGGCCGGGGGACGGTGTCCCGGGTGATCAACGGCTCGCCCCGGGTCAGCGACGCGACCCGGGCGGCGGTCGAGGCGGCCGTCGCGGAGCTGGGCTATGTCCCGAACACGGCGGCCCGCGCGCTCGCGGCGAACCGTACCGACGCGATCGCGATGGTCGTGCCCGAGCCGGAGACCCGCTTCTTCTCGGAGCCGTACTTCTCCGACATCCTCAAGGGTGTCGGCGCGCAGTTGTCCGACACGGAGATGCAGCTCCTGCTGATCTTCGCGGGCAACGACCGCGAGCGCCGGCGCCTCGCCCAGTACCTGGCCGCGCACCGCGTGGACGGTGTCCTCCTGGTCTCGGTCCACGCGGACGACCCGCTCCCCGATCTGCTGTCGCAACTGGAGATCCCCGCGGTCATCAGCGGCCCCCGCTCGGAGCACGAGACGCTGCCCTCCGTCGACTCCGACAACTACGGCGGCGGCCGCTCGGCGGTGGAGCACCTGATCGCCCGGGGGTGCGCGCGGATCGCCACCATCACCGGGCGCCTGGACGTCTACGGCGCCCAGCGGCGCATCGAGGGCTACCGCGACGCCCTGGAGGACGCGGGCCGCGAGGTCGACGAGCGTCTCATCGCCCCCGGCGACTTCACCGAGGAGGGCGGCCGCAGGGCGATGCGCGAACTCCTGGCCCGCTGCCCGGACCTCGACGCGGTCTTCGCCGAGTCCGACGTCATGGCCGCCGGCGCCCGCCAGATCCTCCGCGAGGAGGGGCGCCGCATACCCGACGACGTGGCGCTCGTCGGCTACGACGACTCGGCGATCGCCCGCCACATGGACCCGCCCCTCACCAGCGTCCGCCAGCCCATAGAGGAGATGGGCCGCGCGATGATCGACCTCCTCCTCGACGAGATCGCCGACCGCCGGCCGGCGGTGTCGCGGGGGCTGGAGCGGCGCCAGGTGGTGCTGCCTACGGCGCTGGTGGAGCGGGATTCCTCATGAGCGCGACCCGGATCGACCCGGACGACGAAGCGCCGGACTGTGTCGCGCGTGTCGGGAGGCTGGAGGCGGCGGAGAGACTTGCCGCGCGTGGTGAGCGCGGTGAGTTCGACGCGGCCGCGGCGGCGCACAGCGAAGCCAAGCGGGCGCGCCGGGCAGCCTTCGAGTGATCACACTGACCCAGTACGGACAGCACTGGGCCGCAGACGCCGTTGACCTGCTGGTCTGTGCAGCGGTCGGCGTCAGCTTGCGGAGCCGCTGTCCTCGACCGGTGCCGCGCCGCGTTCGATGACGAACGACCCTTTGCCGCGCACAGTGACGATCAGGCCACGCTGACTCAGAAGCTGGAGTGCGGATCGTGCGGTCGGGCGCGAGACCCCGAACTCGTCGCAGACGGCTGCCTCGGAGGGGACCCTGCGGCGGGGCGGATACGTGCCGTCCGCGATGCGCGCGCTGAGTATGGCGGCGATCTGTTCGTACAGCGGCTCAGGTCCTTCGAGGTCGACAGTCATATGCCGACCCTATTTGACCTGCGACGATGCCTATCAATATGTGGAGCCATATGACATCACCTGACAACACCTTACAAGTGGCGTAATCTCTCGACATGCAAGGACCCCGGCGAGGTTGTGCGACCTCCCGGGGCATGGCCACCAGCTTCGAAGGAGCTGACGACAGTGAGCATTATCCACGCGTTCCTGCGGTGGGCCCTGGGCGTACTCGCCCCCGGCACCGGCAGGCGCCGCATGACCGGCCCCCGCCCCACCCCTCGGCACCGCGGAATTCCCCCGCACCCGCCCCGACCGCTGCCGCAGGCGCTCCCGCGCTCTCCGTACGGCCTCCACGGACCGCTGGACGGCGCTGCCACCGTCATGGTCCGGCCGTACGTCGCCGAGGCCGAGCGGGAGGAGGCTCGACAGTCCCGGCGCAGGCTCGCGTTGGTGCTCGCGGCCGATTTCGGCATCGACCTCGACGACCACGTGATCGGCGCTGCGGCGAAGGCGGTGGCGTGATGAGCGTCTGTGAACCTCCCCGCCGCCCCGACCCGCTGACGGTGCACCTCGGTGACACTGTCCGGGACGCGGGAAGCGGGCGGATCGGCAGGGTGATGGGCTTCGTCGGCCCGTACGTCCAACTGCGGCCGGTCGGCGGCGGCCTGGAATGGGACGCCCTGCTGGAAGGGCTCGGGCCGGTGACCCGGTCCGAGGCGCTGAGCGACAGCGTCGCCCGGAGCAACGCGCGGTCGAGAGGCGAGCGGTCGTAGCGGCGCCCCTGAACGCCGGGCGCGGGGAGCACAGCAACGAGCCCCGATCCGGATTCCCGGATCGGGGCTCGTACTTCAGGGTGAGTGACGGGACTCGAACCCGCGGCATCCTGGACCACAACCAGGTGCTCTACCAGCTGAGCTACACCCACCATGACCGGCGGTTCATCCGAAGGTTTCACCGACCGGCCGAGAAAAAGTGTACAGGGTCCGAAGGGGTGCCCGCGCACACGTTTCGGTGGGGGGCGTTCGGGGGCCCGGAGGGGCCCGGTGGACGGGGTTACAGCGCGGGCAGGACGTGCTTCGCGGCGATCGTGCGGGCCGTGTCCGAGTCGGGGCCGGGGTGCGGGACGAAGATCGCCTCGCGGTAGTAGCGCAGCTCGGCGATGGACTCGCGGATGTCGGCGAGGGCCCGGTGGTTGCCGTTCTTCTCGGGGCTGTTGAAGTACGCCCGCGGATACCAGCGGCGGGCCAGCTCCTTGACCGAGGAGACGTCCACGATGCGGTAGTGGAGGTGGTTCTCCAGCGTGGGCATGTCCCGCAGGAGGAAGCCGCGGTCCGTGCCCACCGTGTTGCCGCACAGGGGGGCCTTGCGCGGTTCCTTCACGTGCTCGCGCACGTACGCCAGGACCTGCGCCTCGGCGTCGGCGAGTGTCGTGCCGCCGGCCAGGGCGTCGAGCAGGCCGGACGCGGTGTGCATCTCGCGCACCACCTCCGGCATCGTCTCCAGCGCCGAGTCCGGCGGGCGGATGACGATGTCGACACCGTCGCCGAGCACGTTCAGCTCGGAGTCGGTGACGAGGGCGGCCACCTCGATGAGCGCGTCGTCGGACAGCGAGAGGCCGGTCATCTCGCAGTCGATCCACACCATGCGATCGTTCATGTGTCTCACCTTACGGCCCGTGACAGCCGTACGGCCCGGTCCTGCACCGGGGTGATCAGGTGCGGGACCGGGCCGTACGGGCCGATCGGTGCTACGGGGCGCTGCGCTGGCCCGGCAGGCGGCCCGTCGCGTACAGCTCCGGCTTGGCGCCCTCCGTGGACAGGGACGCCGACGGCGCCAGGGTGCTCGCCGCGGCCGTGCGCCGGGCCTGGAGCGGCACCGGAGCGTGCTCCGGCGACACCGAGGGCCCCGGCACGCCGTGCGGACCGTCATGGTGGTCGCTGTGCTTCTCGCCCTGGGGGCGACGGGCGCGGTAGGCCGCCCGGTACGCCGCCGGGGACGAACCCAGCTGCCGCCGGAAGTGCCCGCGCAGCGCCACCGGCGAACGGAAGCCGCACCGGCCCGCGACCTCGTCCACCGAGTAGTCCGACGTCTCCAGCAGTCGCTGCGCCTGCAGTACGCGCTGAGTGATCAGCCACTGCAGGGGAGCGCTCCCGGTGAGCGAGCGGAACCGGCGGTCGAACGTACGACGGCTCATGTACGCCCGTGCCGCGAGCGTCTCCACGTCGAACTGCTCGTGGAGGTGTTCGAGCGCCCAGGCGACGACCTCGGCCAGCGGGTCGGCGCCGATCTCCTCCGGTAAAGACCGGTCGAGGTAGCGCTCCTGGCCGCCCGATCGACGGGGCGGGACGACGAGCCGGCGGGCCAGCGCGCCTGCCGCCTCGTTCCCGTGGTCGGTCCGCACGATGTGCAGACAGAGATCGATTCCGGCCGCGGTGCCGGCCGATGTCAGTACGTCGCCGTCGTCCACGAAGAGTTCTCGTGGGTCGACGTGGACGGACGGATAGCGCTTGGCCAGCGTCGGCGCGTACATCCAGTGCGTCGTCGCGGGTCTGCCGTCCAGCAGGCCGGCGGCGGCCAGCACGAACGCGCCGGTGCACAGCCCGACTATGCGGGCTCCCTCTTCGTGCGCTCGGCGCAGTGCGTCGAGCGCTTCCTCCGGCGGCGGTGAGGTGATCGAACGCCATGCGGGCACGACCACCGTGCCCGCCCGCGAGATCGCCTCAAGGCCGTTCGGTGCGGTGAGTTCCAGGCCCCCCGTGGTCCGCAGCGGGCCTTCCTCGCCCGCGCAGACCAGCAGCCGGTAGCGCGGTACGCCGGCGTCCTGGCGGTCGATCCCGAACACCGACAGTGGTATGGAACTCTCGAAGATGGGGCCGCCGCTGAACAGCAGCACCGCGACGATCTCCTTGCGGCGTCGCCCGGACAGCTTCCGGGCCGCGGCTTCCGGCGCGGCGGTGGAGTCGTGGCTCATACTGCTAAGCCCCCCTCAGTGGTCGCGGCTCCTCGGTTGTGTCGCTCCTGCACGTTTCCCCTTGGTCCTGCACGAGTCCCCCGCCGTAAGACAGTCATGATCGAATCTACTGTGTCCCGTGGTGCCGACGTGACCAGATCGCCAACCGGCACATTGTCGACATGGCAACTTGGCGTAAAGCATTCGATCACGAAGCGTTGCACTCGTGGGCCGTGCAGGGAAGTACGCCTCGTCCCCGTGGCCGGTCCACGTAGGGTGCGCGAGGCCCCCGGACCCCTTTCGGCGCAGGTCGAACGGGGGGTGGGGGGGTGTTCGACCAAGGAACACGCAGGTAACCGAAGTTGGCTGAAAAGATACGGGAGTGTGCGCGGAAACCGGTCAGTCGACCGGCGTACTCGGACCCGAATTCCGTCCGCCCCTGTGCGCCCCGGAAGCGGGACGTCCGTGCCGGCCGCGCTGAGGGGCGCGATCTTCGGCCACCGAACGAGCGGCCATCGAACTGGCGGACGTCGTGCGGGCGGACGTCGTGCGGGCGGACGTCGCATGAGCGGGTGTCGTGCGGGGGGCTCGCGGGTGTGCCGCGGTGGCGCGCGCCGCGCGGGCCGCGCCGCGTTCGGACTGGCGCAGGAGGACGCGGCAGACGCCGGTGACCGCGGCCAGGCCCAGGGCCGCGCCCGTCGCGCCGGCGAGGGAGGTGCCGTACCAGACGAGGACGACCGGCACGAGGACGCAGCTGAACGCCGCCCAGCGGACCACGTCCGTGGCGGGGTCGGCGAGGTGGGGCGCGGGCTGGGGGGCGCGTTCGGGGGTGCGCGGCGGCTGCGGGGGGATCTCGTCGCTCTCGGGGGCGGACTGGGGCGCGGTGCGGTGCGCGGACACTGCGGGCTCCCTCCTGGCTCCCGTGCGATCGGCTTACCGGGGTTCAACGCGTGTTCGACCTGTCGGTCACTGGTACCGCTTGATCGGGTTGCCGCGGGGCCCGGGTTCACTCACCCGCGCCGGGCGCCGAAGGCCCGGCGGACCGGGTGAACCGGCTGTACGTGGCAGCAACCATTGCGTTACGGGGCGGTGCTCGTGCATGCTCCCTGGAACCCCGCGCAGCCGGTGCGGGATCTGGGCGGAGGAGGCGTGCGGTCGTACCCTTGGGGGTATGGGGTGGGGAAGATGTTTCCCGGACACCGCTCCGCCGCACACTGACATCCCATCCACGTCGTCCCACACGAGGATCCGAACGCCGAGACACCCATGGCCGGTCAAGAATTCTTCGAATCCGCGGACCGCGAGCGGCGGCCCGTCGCCGATCACACGGCGGCCGAACCCCTTGCGGCGGAAGAGGCACGTCCCTCCTGTGATCCTGCCTTCAAGCACGGCGTCGTCGTCGGCTTCGACGGTTCGACGTCCAGTGAGCGCGCCCTCGCGTACGCCATCGGCATGGCCCGCCGTTCCGGCTCGGGCCTGATCATCGTGCATGTAGCCAACCGGCTGCCCACGACCGTGTGGGCCGGCTGCGAGCCGCCCGTGTTCGTGGACGTCCCGGATCACCGGACCGAGGTCCTCGGCCTGGAACTGGCCTGCGCCGACTATCTCGCCGAGGTGCCCTGGATCCTCGTCGAGCGTGGTGGCGACATCTGCCACGAACTCGAAGAGGTCGGGCGGGAGTACGAGGCCGACGCGATTGTCGTCGGGTCCACGCACGGGATCGTCGGGCGCATCTTCGGATCCGTCGCGGGGCGGCTCGCCAAGCGGGCGCAGCGGCCGGTCATCGTCATTCCGTGACGTCGAGCGGGCGCAGCGGCCGGTCATCGTCATCCGTGACGTTCCGTCCGTCGTTCCGTCCGTCGATTCGTCCGTCGTTCCGCCCGCTTCCCGAAGCGCGTAAGTCTACTGGCGCGTAGAGGTGTTTGTGCCCTTGTGAAGGGCATAACCCGCGTGATGCCTGACAAAGTGGCGTGACGGCCACGGGTAGTTGGCAGCGGCGTCGGGATGTTGGGCGACCCCGGCGCGTCGTGAACGGACCCCCACGTGATGGGGCATCACGTGGGGGTCCGTTGTCGTCTGTTGCCGTCTGTTGTGGTCTGTCGCGGGGGTCCTACTCCACGGTCACCGACTTCGCCAGGTTGCGCGGCTTGTCGATGTCGCGGCCCAGGGCCAACGCCGTGTGGTAGGCGAGGAGTTGCAGGGGGATGCCCATGAGGATCGGGTCCAGCTCGTCCTCGTTCTTCGGGACGACGATCGTCTGGTCGGCCTTCTCCTGCTCCTGGTGGGCGACGGCGAGGATCTTGCCGCTGCGGGCCTTGATCTCCTCCAGGGCGGCGCGGTTTTTCTCCAGCAGGTCGTCGTTCGGGACGATCGCGACCGTGGGCAGGGCGGGCTCGATGAGGGCCAGGGGGCCGTGCTTCAGCTCGGAGGCGGGGTAGGCCTCGGCGTGGATGTACGAGACCTCCTTGAGCTTCAGGGAGGCCTCACGGGCCACCGGGTAGCCCCGGACGCGGCCGATGAAGAGCATCGAGCGGGCCTCGGCGTAACTCTCGGCCAGCTTCTTGATCTCCTCCTCCTGCTCCAGCATCTCGGCGATCTGGGCGGGCAGCTTGCGCAGGCCCGCGATGATCCGCTTGCCGTCGCGGACGGAGAGGTCGCGGGTGCGGCCCAGGTGCAGCGCCAACAGGGCGAACGCGACGGTGGTGTTGGTGAAGCACTTGGTGGAGACGACGCAGACCTCGGGGCCCGCGTGCACGTAGATGCCGCCGTCCGCCTCGCGGGCGATCGCCGAACCGACGACGTTCACCACACCGAGGACCCGCGCGCCCTTGCGCTTCAGCTCCTGGACGGCCGCCAGCACGTCGTACGTCTCGCCGGACTGGGAGACGGCGATGTAGAGGGTGTCGGGGTCGACGACCGCGTTGCGGTAGCGGAACTCCGACGCCGGCTCGGCGTCCGCGGGGATACGCGCCAGCTCCTCGATCATCTGGGCGCCGATCATGCCCGCGTGGTACGAGGTGCCGCAGCCGAGGATCTTCACCCGGCGGATCTGGCGCGCCTCGCGGGCGTCCAGGTTGAGGCCGCCGAGGTGCACGGTGGAGAAGCGGTCGTCGATCCGGCCGCGCAGCACCCGGTCCACGGCGTCGGCCTGCTCGTGGATCTCCTTGTGCATGTACGTGTCGTGGCCGCCCATGTCGTACGAGGCTGCCTCCCACTCCACGGTGGTGGGCTCGGCCGTGGTGCGGGTGCCCTCCGTGGTGTAGGTGCGGAAGTCGTCGGCCTTGAGGGTGGCCATCTCGCCGTCGTCGAGGGTGACGATCTGGCGGGTGTGGGCGACCAGAGCGGCTATGTCCGAGGCGACGAACATCTCCTTCTCGCCGATGCCGAGGACGACCGGGGAGCCGTTGCGGGCGACGACGATGCGGTCGTTGAAGTCGGCGTGCATGACGGCGATGCCGTACGTGCCCTCGACGATGCGCAGCGCCTGACGGACCTTCTCCTCCAGGGTGGTGGCCTGGGAGCGGGCGATGAGGTGGGTCAGGACCTCGGTGTCCGTCTCGGAGAGGAACTCCACGCCGTCGGCTTCGAGCTTCCTGCGCAGGTCGGAGGCGTTGTCGATGATGCCGTTGTGGACGACGGCGACCTTGTTGTCGCCCGACATGTGCGGGTGGGCGTTGACGTCGGACGGGGCGCCGTGGGTGGCCCAGCGGGTGTGCGCGATGCCGGTGGTGCCCTTGAAGCGCGCGGGGACCTTGGCCTCCAGGTCACGGACCCGGCCCTTGGCCTTGACCATCCGCAGACCGGCCGTCTTGGGCGAGGTGACCACTATGCCCGCCGAGTCGTAGCCCCGGTACTCCAGGCGCTGCAGGCCTTCGAGGAGCAGCGGCGCCACATCGCGCTTGCCGATGTAACCGACGATCCCGCACATATAGACGTATCCCCTAGCTGTAGGTGGTCGGCCCCGGCCGGCCGGTCGCGGCCGGTCAGCCGTAGACGATGCGGCGCAGCTGCCGGAGCGTGAGCTCCGGCGGTGCGACCGCCCGGTACTTCAGGTCCGCCTCGATCCGTTCGAAGATCGTCGCGTTGACCAGGCCCTGGGCCTGGAGTTCGCGGTGGCGGCGACGGACGTAGGCCTCGGTCGTCTCGTCGAAGTAGGCGAGCACGTCCTGGATCACCCGCAGCGCCTCGCCCCGGTTGAGGGGTGAGGATCGCGTCAAATGATCAACAAGGTCGTCGTGCACTCGGTAGATCCTGGGGGAACGGCGGGCGTTTCGCAAGAATCCTGCCCGATATCGGGCAGGGTGCGGTTACCGCCCCTTGGGGGAACGTTGAATGTGTTATGAGTGGCTGTTCGTGCGCCGTCCATCCGGCGTCCCGCATCCCGTCGCCTGAGGCGACGACTTTCGGACACCATGGACACACCTCGTATGGGCGTACCCGAGCAGCTGGCCGAGCGCATGAGCATGGCCGAACAGCACGAGTACCTGCGCTCCAAGTTCTCCCGCCGCTCGATGATCAGAGGCGGCGCCGTCACCCTCGGCGCCGTCGCGGGCGGCGCGTTCGTGCCCGCCACGGCCCAGGCCGCCACCCCCGCCGCCCTCCGCACCTCGGCGCCCACCCGGGCCGCCGCGAGCGCCGAGCACGTCGACGGCTCCTTCGTCGCCCCCTTCGGCCGCCACCTCGCCTACGGCAACGACCCGCGCACCGAGATCACCGTCTCCTGGCAGGTCCCGCTCCCGGTGAAGAAGCCCTTCGTCCGGGTCGGCACCCACGCCTCGCATCTCTCGGTCAAGATCGACGCCGAGGTCCGCACCCTCTTCACCCCGGCCGGCGTCGGCGCGAGCGGTGACCACACCCAGTACTACGTGCACGCCAAGCTGACCCACCTCAAGCCCGGCAGGACCTACTTCTACGGCGTCGGCCACGACGGCTTCGACCCGGCCTCGCCGCGGTTCGCGGGCACCATCGGCACCTTCACCACCGCCCCCGCCCACAAGGAGCCCTTCACCTTCACGGCCTTCGGCGACGAGGGCGTCGGCTACCACGGCCTCGCCAACAACAGCCTCCTCCTCGGCCAGAACCCGGCCTTCCACCTGCACGCCGGCGACATCGCCTACGCCGACCCGGCCGGCCAGGGCAAGACCGCCGACACCGGCTTCGACTCCCGCGTGTGGGACCAGTTCCTCGCCCAGACTGAGTCCGTCGCCAAGTCCGTCCCGTGGATGCCCGCCTACGGCAACCACGACATGGAGGCCTGGTACTCGCCCAACGGTTACGGCGGCGAGGAGGCCCGCTGGAACCTCCCCGACAACGGCCCCGACCCGAAGAACCTGCCGGGCGTCTACTCCTTCGTCTACGGCAACACGGCCGTCGTCTCGCTCGACGCCAACGACATCTCCTTCGAGATCCCGGCCAACCTCGGCATCTCCGGCGGCACCCAGACCACGTGGCTGGAGGCACAGCTCAAGAGGTTCCGCGCATCCAAGGACGTCGACTTCGTCGTGGTCTTCTTCCACCACTGCGCCTACTGCACCTCCACCGCGCACGCCTCCGAGGGCGGTGTGCGCCAGGAGTGGGTGCCGCTGTTCGAGAAGTACTCCGTGGACCTCGTCATCAACGGCCACAACCACCAGTACGAGCGCACCGACGTCATCAAGGCGGGCGCGGTCACCAAGAAGCTCCCGATCGGCAGCACGGCGTACCCGGAGACCGAGGGCGTGGTCTACGTGACGGCGGGCGCGGCCGGCCGCAGCCTCTACTCCTTCACCGCCCCGCTGTCGTACGAGGGCCACGAGAACGAGGTCGAGTCCGTCCCCTCCTACATCAACACCAAGGCGGGCAAGCAGAACGAGACCGTCACCTGGTCGCGGGTGCGGTACCTCGACTACTCCTTCCTGCGGGTGGACGTGCAGCCCGCGCCGAAGGGGCACTGGGCCACGCTGACCGTGCGGGGGATCGCGGAGACGGGGGCGCGGGTCGACCACTTCACGGTGGCGCGCAGGGCCAAGTAGTGCCGTGGGTGCGCCCGGAAGGCGGGGCGCACGCACGAGCTTCCAGCGCCGCGGCACTGGTACCGCCATGTGCTCGTTCCGGCTGCTGGGCAGTGGCACGGGCTGTGTCCGTGTCGTTCGCAGCGGCTGACGCGGGCTCGGTGTTGTCGTCGACAGCGCCATGCCGACCAGTGCGGGATGCGGCCGGTCGGGGTCACGCCCGACCGGCCGTCCTGGTGGTGCGCGGGTTCGCACCGGCGGTACACGCGTGCGCCGGGCCGGTGGCAAGGGACGCCACCGGCCCGGCGGGCTATCGGCTCGGGTCAGCCGAAGGTCAGCCCGGTCGTCTTGTTGGACATGTCGCCCATGGTCGTCATGGAGGGCTTCGGGCCGGTGGTGTCACCGCCGTTGCGGACCTGGTGCTCGTAGTGGTTGACGTCGCAGGTGTTGAAGCCCTTGAAGGACGAGATCCGGTCGTTCCACGAGGGCCAGGCGTCCCGGACGTCGTTCACGGTGAAGTCCCGCTGCCCGTCCTCCACGCAGGGCCCGCCCGCCGTGATGGTGAGGGAGCCGCCGGAGGGGCTGAGGTTGGCGATGTCGTACTCGATGGACAGGACGTAGTCGACCGCTGCGGCGGTGGCCTCCGTCGCGGGCATGGGCCCCTCCAGCCGCTTCAGGAACGACGTGTCGGAAAGGGCTGTACGGGCTACGGGCGACGCGTTGGTCACCTTCCCGTTGGTGGCGTCGACGACGGCCGCGCGGAAGGTGCTGTGACATGCCGTAGCACCCGTGGACACGTTGTACACGCAGTGTCCGGCGGTCCCTTCGGCAGCCCCTGCCTGTCCCGGTACGGCGACGACGACGCCGAACAACAGGCCTGCGGCGAGAACCGATCCGGCTGATGCACGCAATGCGTTCATGTTTTCCCCCATTCCGGGCCGACGGTCGACCGGCCCGTTCCGATACGGCGCATGCGGTGGATTCACTGGTCAGGCAATTGACCGCATGTACAGGTCAGTTCCCTGACACCGTCACACAATCTCCCACTCACCACAAGAATGCTTTTCTGTCACGGCAGGCGCACGAGGCACGGGAAATCGGCCATTCCGCCCTTCGCGTACATCCCTCGAAAGCCCCTTCTCCCCAGTAGGTCTGACGCGAATTCAGGGCTGCCGGTCCGGCCAGGTCGGCCGGACCGGGCGACCGTCAGACGAGGACGTTCTTGTAGAAGACGTTGGAGAGGCGTTCGCCCACTTCCTCACCGGAGGCGAAGCCGAAGAAGAGGCGGGGCTCTCCTCCGGCGGTGGTGTAGACGGCCATGCCCTCCGGTTCACGGAAGGCGAGGGTGGAGCCGGCCCCGGTGAGGAACTCCTCCGCTGTCTGTCCGGTGTTCATGTCGACGCTCCAGAGGACCGCGTCTGTGTCGGCCTCGCCGGTGACGTCCTTGCTGTGGCCCGTGAGGCAGTACAAGTACTGGCCGTATGCCGTGTACCCCTGGAAGTTCGCGGCGTCGATCCGGGACGGTTCCGGGAAGTCCACCAGGCGGCTGCCGAAGTCGCCGTTGGTGGCGTCGGTCAGGTCGTACGCGGCGAAGCGGTGGGTGGCCGAGCCCGTCGGCCGGTAGCGCACGATCAGGCGATTGTGCGTGGGGTCGATGGCGCAGGTGTGCCGGTTCGCCGAGGAGACGGGCGTGTGCTTCGTGACCGCCGACGACGAGGCGCTCAGCGTAGTGCCGTTGGTGTACTTGAAGCGCCCCAGCCGCTGTCCGAAGCCGCTGGTGTCCGCGACCGCGTCGACCCACAGATACGTCGAGGAGCCCACGGCCTGCGCGCCTATGGAGACCGCGTGGCCGAAGCCCGTCAGGTACATGTGGCCGATCGCGTTCCAGGTCGACCAGGAGAGTTCGGTGATGCACAGGTCGCCCGAGTCGGCCCCCGCGCCCTGGCGCAACTGGGCCACGAACAACCGCTGGTTGGTCTGGTCGAAGGCGAAGCTCTGCATCACCGTGCCGTCCCGAAGCGCCCGGCCCCGGTAGAGGTCGTTCGAGGAGGTCGTGGCCAGCGTGAACCGCTGAGAGGTCGGTACCGCGGCCGACGCGGCCCCCGTGCCGTATCCGAGCCCTACCGCGGCCAGTGAGAGACCTCCTCCCGCGCGGAGCAGGGTGCGGCGGCTCAAGGCGTCGTTCATGGGTTCTCCGTAAGTTGTTGGGTGGTGAGAGCTGCTTGATCAGCCCTATGAGCCTATGCAAAAGGGCCCTGGAGGAAGATCTCCCGGGCCCCGACCACCGTTGTGCGAGCAGTCGTCACGCACGCGCGCGGGAGGCGGAACGTTCTCCGAGCGGGTGCGCGCGGCGACTTCGCACACAACAACTACGTGGCGGATATCTTCCTGTGCCGTGACGCCGGGTCGCGGGGGCCCGACAGCCAATCCACAGGCGTTTCACATTGATTGATTCTTCATCACTCCCACACCTCCCGACCCTTGCGCATTACCCGCGAGTAAGGCGAACCTGACCTGCGCATGCCATCCCCCGTCGGCATGCCCCCACCCGGCTCCCGGCCGTCTCCCCCCGCGCCGCGGTCCATCAGGAGGTCGCAGTGAAGACAGGTTCGCGCACGCGTACTTCGCGTCGTTTCCGCAGATCCGCAGTCACCCTGGGCGCCACCGTCGCGCTCGTCGTCGGTGTCGCGGGCAGCGCGTACGCGGCGCCGCCCGCCGCACTGCCGGCCAACGCGGAGACGCTGGAGAAGACGTGGCAGCCGGCGTACGACTACGACACGGACGGCTGCTACCCGACCCCCGCGATCGGCCCGACGGGCACGGTCAACGGCGGCCTCAACCCGACGGGTTCGCTCAGCGGCGACTGTCGGGACGCGTCCGACCTGGACAACACCAACGGCTACTCGCGCTCCAAGTGCAACAACGGCTGGTGCGCGATCATGTACGACCTCTACTTCGAGAAGGACCAGGCGGTCGCGGGCAGCAGCGTCGGCGGGCACCGGCACGACTGGGAGCACGTCGTGGTCTGGGTGCAGAACGGCACGGCCCGGTACGTCTCGACCTCCGCCCACGGCGGTTACAGCGTGTACGCCGCGTCCTCGGTCCTCTGGTCCGGCACGCACCCCAAGATCGTCTACCACAAGGACGGCGTCCGCACGCACGCCTTCCGTCTCGCGGGCTCCAACGACGAGCCGCCGGAGAACCACAAGGGCACCTGGCAGTACCCGCCGCTCGTCGGCTGGAACGGCTACCCGTCGACCGCCATCCGCGACACCCTCGTCGCCTACGACTTCGGCAGCGCCAACTTCGGCCTCAAGGACGGCAGTTTCGCGTCCAACCTCACGGCGGCGATGCCGTCGGGCATCACGTTCGACCCGAACGCGTAGCCCAGCGGGGTGCCCTTCGGCCGGATCGGCTGCGTCGCCCTGCGGGCGGCGACGGCCGGGCGGCCGGGGCAGCGCGCGTCTGCGGATGCCGGGCGCCATCGGCATCGTGCCGGCCGCCGCCACCGGCGGCTGCCGCGGCGACCGGGCGGCCGGTGCAGCCCGGCGGGCGGCATCGCCTCACGGCGGCGATGCCGCCGGGCACCCCTCCACCCCGAAGAACGCGCAACCGACCGGATGCCTTCGGCCCGAACACGCCGCCTGCCGGAAGCTTCCGCGCACGACGACGACCTGCGCACCCTGGCCCACCGGCTGATCGACGCCGCCGGTCTCCGGCGTGGCCGCCTGACCGGACTCGCCCTGGTCGGCGACGACCTGGCCGACGCCGACCAGGTCGCTGAGCAGATCAGCCTCGACCGAGCGCGGGAGGACCGGCTGGTCGCGGAAGCGGTCAGCGACCGCATCCGCAAGAAGTTCGGGCCCGGCGCGCTCGGCCCGGCCGCCGCCCACCTGCACGCCTCCTGGCCCCGTCGACCTGATCCGTATCCGTGGTGGAGGCGCGAGTGCTGCTCAACCCGCCAGGGCTCCTGGCCCCCGGCCCGCTGCCGCACTGGCCCTCCGCCCAGGCCGTCGACCAGGCCCTCACCGACCAGGGCATCCCGCCGGACACCGTCCGCGTGGAACGCACCGGCCGGATGTACGGCAAGCTCATGTACCTGGTGCCGGCCCCCACACCCTGCTCCGCGCCGGCGGCGAGGCAGCGATCCCGCGCGGTCCGCTCACCGCCCCGCACCGCTCACCGGAATCCCGATGGCTCTGGCCGGGCAGTCCCTGCTGACCCCGGAGGCAACGAATTCTGCGTTCTTCGCAGCGACTCCGACCGAGCCACGATGAGTTCCTGACGCCACGCGCCATCCTGGCCGATGCCGACTTCGTATGACCGCTGGTCACAGCCACTCGCCGATGGCCGCTACGAGGACGGTCGCCTCGTGAAGATCCACTTTCGATACACGGCCCAGTGCCGGGCAGACGGTCCTTCCACGCGTCAGATGCGCTTGAGGACCGCCTGTTTGGCCCTCGTGAACTCCTCGTCCGTGAGCACCCCGGACCGGTGGAGGTCGCCCAGTTCGCGCAGGCGGCGCAGCAGGGCGTCGTGGTCCACCTCGGGGGCGGGCCGGTCCTGGGGCGACGGGGGCGCGGTGAGCTGTTTCGGCGCGGGGGCCGACGGGTGCGGGAGCCGTGCCTGTACGGCCGCCGCGACCAGGGCCATCAGGGAATCCTTCTTGAAGCCCCACAGCTCCACGGAGTGGGGGTCGTACTTGGGCGGGGCCTTGGTCGGCGCGTTCCGCACGGTGAAGCGCAGACTGCCGTTCTCCAGGCCGACCGAGGGGTGCCACTCGACGCCGGCTATGTCGGCCAGCGGCAGCGTCCGTGGCCCGGACGCGGCCTTCGCGTCCTCGGTCTTCCAGTTCCATTCCAGGCGTACGTGGTCGCCGTCGAAGCTCGCGGTGCCGTCCCCGGCGGAGACGGAGAGCGGGACGGCGGGCCCGGCGAGCAGATACGTGTCCACCGCGTCGCCCGGCACCTCGTCCAGGAGGAGCGCGTTACGGACCTCGTCCACGACGTACTCGGCGACGCCGTACCGGTCGGAGTCGACGCTCAGCTGGTAGGGGTCGTCGGAGTCGGTGAGCCGGCCGCCGGTGGCCTGGAGGAGGGGGTCGGAGCCGTCGCGCAGCCGCAGCCTCAGCCGCCCCGACTTCTTCCCCTGCTCGAAGGAGATGCCCGCCAACGCGCCCAGTGGCACCGCGAGTTCACCCAGGGTCCTGCGGAGCAGGCTCACGCCCCTGTCGCGGCCCGGGGTCAGTCGCAGGGTGTCGCCGTCGAAGGTCCACGTGCCGTCCCGCTGGATGATTTCCGCCATGCGCAGGATTGTTCCACCGGCTGCGGGGCGATGTGGTCTAGACCTGGAGGGGGTGCAGGGGTGAGGGTGGGGAGCGCACAGTTCGATGGGTGGAGGGAGCACGTCGTGAATCCGCGCCACAGATCGACCCGCCTGCTCGGCTCGCTGCTGCTGGTGGCGACCGGGATGTTCGCCGTGGGAGCCGCACCCGTGTCCGAGAACGCGCAAGCCGCCGCCGTCACGATCCCGCTCGGGCAGGTGATCCCGGCCCCCGCCTCGGTCCGGCCCGACGGATCGCCGTACCGGCTGACGAGCGCCGCGCGCATCGTCGTGGACGGCGGGCCCGAGGCCCGACGGATCGGGGAGTACCTCGCGGGCATCCTGCGGCCCTCGACGGGATACCGGCTGCCGGTGACCGAGCACCAGGAGGCCGGAATCCGCCTGCGGTTGGCCGCCGAGGAGACGAGTCTCGGCCAGGAGGGCTACCGCCTGGAGAGCCGCCCCGCCGGGGTGACCCTCACCGCCCGCGCGCCCGCCGGTCTCTTCCACGCCGTGCAGACCCTGCGTCAGCTGCTGCCCGCCGCCGTCGAGAAGGACTCCGTGCAGCCGGGCCCCTGGCTGGTCGCGGGCGGCACCGTCCGGGACCTTCCGCGCTACGGCTGGCGCGGCGCGATGCTGGACGTCTCCCGCCACTTCTTCGGCGTGGACCAGGTCAAGCGCTACATCGACCAGCTGGCGCTCTACAAGTTCAACAAGCTGCACCTGCACCTCTCCGACGACCAGGGCTGGCGCATCGCCGTCGACTCCTGGCCGCGTCTGGCCGCGTACGGCGGCTCCACGCAGGTCGGCGGCGGTCCCGGCGGGTACTACACGAAGGCCGACTACCGGGACATCGTCCGGTACGCGGCCTCCCGCCATCTGGAGGTCGTCCCCGAGATCGACCTGCCCGGCCACACCAACGCGGCCCTCGCGTCGTACGCCGAGCTGAACTGCGACGGGGTCGCGCCGCCGCTCTACACCGGCACCGAGGTCGGCTTCAGCTCCCTGTGCGTCGACAAGGACGTGACGTACGACTTCGTGGAGGACGTCGTACGGGAGCTGGCCGCGCTCACGCCGGGGCGGTATCTGCACATCGGCGGTGACGAGGCGCACTCCA
This sequence comes from Streptomyces sp. NPDC002324, assembly GCF_053593335.1. Lineage (NCBI taxonomy): Bacteria > Bacillati > Actinomycetota > Actinomycetes > Kitasatosporales > Streptomycetaceae > Streptomyces > Streptomyces sp. NPDC002324. Next base: position 79,720 of record NZ_JBSFCF010000033.1, on the reverse strand, counting down.
CCAGCCACGAGGACTACGCGACGTTCATGGACCGGGTGCAACCGGTGGTCGAGAAGTACGGGAAGACCGTCATCGGGTGGCACCAGCTGACCGGGGCCACTCCGGTACGGGGCGCTCTCGCGCAGTACTGGGGGCTGGACAGTACGGGCGCGCAGGAGAAGGAGCGGGTGGCCGCCGCCGCGCGGAACGGCACCGGGATCATCCTGTCGCCGGCCGACCGGATCTACCTCGACATGAAGTACGACAAGGACACGCCGCTGGGGCTCGACTGGGCCGGGTACGTGGATGTGCGGCGGGCGTACGACTGGGATCCGGGGGCGTATCTGGCGGGGGTGCCGGGGGCCGCGGTGCGGGGGGTCGAGGCGCCGCTGTGGACGGAGACGATCGATTCCTCGGCGGACGTGGAGTACATGGTGTTTCCGAGGTTGCCGGGGGTCGCGGAGCTGGGGTGGTCGCCGGTGTCCACGCACGGGTGGGGCGGGTATCGGGTGCGGCTTGCCGCGCAGGCTGCTCGGTGGGAGGCGTTGGGGGTGGGGTACTTCCGGGCGCCGGGGGTGCCGTGGCCTCCGGCGGTGGGGCGGTAGGGGGGTGGGGGGTTGGGTGCGTCGGCGGGTGCGGGTGCGTCGTGGTTGCTCGCGCAGTTCCCCGCGCCCCTGAAAAGCAGGGGCTGCGCCCTGTGTTTTTCAGGCCCGCCGGGGCGCGGATGAACGATCTACCGTGAAACGACGGGCACCTCGCAGGACCGTACTGCGAGGTGCCCGTCTGTCCTGGGGACCGCCGGGGGCTATACGCCCGTGAGGGGGTTCTTCAGGGTGCCGGCCAGTTGGAGTGCGCCCGCCGGGTCGGCCAGGTCGACCATCTGCCTGTTGTCGCGCAGTTGGAGGCGGTTGAGGCAGGACAGGGCGAACTCGGGGGCGAACATGTCGTACTGGGCGAACTTGTCGGCGAGCTCGGGCATGGAGTGCTGGTAGTCACGGACGCACTCGGCGACCGTGCGCCAGAACTCCTCCTCGCCCAGCACCCCTTCCTCCGCGAGGTTCGCCGCGAGGAAACGGAAGAAGCAGTCGAAGACGTCCGTGAAGATCGAGAGGAGCTTCATGTCCTCGGGGACGTCCACACGCAGGCGTTCGACCGTCGGCGGGAGCACCGCGTCCGGGTCCATGACCGCGATCTCCTCGGCGATGTCCTTGTAGATCGCCCGCTCGACCACGCCGTCCTTCAGGACCAGGATCACGTTCTCGCCGTGCGGCATGAAGACGAGGTCGTAGGCGTAGAAGCTGTGCAGGAGCGGGGTGAGGTAGGCCCGCAGGTAGCGGCGCAGCCACTCCGTCGGGGTCAGGCCCGAGCGGGTGATCAGGGCCGCCGCGAACCCGTTGCCCTCGTGGTCGACGTGGACCAGGGAGGCCATCGTCGCCAGGGACTCGCCCTCCCGGAGCGAGGCGACCGGGCTCTCTCGCCACAGCGCGGCCAGCATCTTGCGGTACGCGGAGTACTTGTCGGTGGCGGCCTCGTACTCCAGGTGCCGGTAGCCGACGGCGGCCCGCTCGCGGATGATCGACAGGCCCGTCGACTTCAGGACCGGGTCGTTGTCGATGAGCGCGGCGAGCCAGTCGTTGATGGCCGGGGTCGCCTCCATGTACGCCGCCGAGAGACCGCGCATGAAGCCCATGTTGAGGACGGATAGGGCGGTCTTGACGTAGTGCTTCTCGGGGGCGGACCTGTTGAAGAAGGTCCGGATCGACTGCTGGGCGAGGTACTCGTCGTCGCCCTCGCCCAGACACACCAGGTTCCGCTGCGCGACCTCGGCGGCGAAGGTGACGGTGAGCTTGTTCCACCACTGCCAGGGGTGCACCGGGATGAAGAGGTAGTCGGCGGGGTCCAGCTCCAGGCCGGTGAGGACGGCGTGGAAGCGGTCGACCGTCTCCGGGCCCAGCTCGTCCCGCAGGAACGCCTCGTACTCGATGCCCACACCCGCCGTGAACGCCGCCCGTGAGCGGTGCGCGGCCAGCCAGACCAGGCGGACCGGGCTCGCCGTCTCGGGGGCGTACGCGAGGTACTCGTGGACACCGAAGCCGAGGCGGCCGTTGTTGGCGACGAAGCAGGGGTGGCCCTCGGTCATTCCGGTCTCGATGGCCTGGAAGCCGGCGTCCACCAGTTCACCTACCGGCGTCTGCGGCTTGGTGAGCTTGTAGCAGGTGCCGGCCAGGGTGGAGGAGATCTCCTCCAGGTAGACCGGGAGGATCTCGTCGCTCAGGCCGAGGGACCCCTTCAGCTCGATGAAGAAGTCCAGCGCGGCCAGAGGGAGGTCGACGCCGTCTCGTTGACGGGTGATCGAGTCGGCGTCGACCTGCCAGTGGTCGAGGGCGCGCCGGACGGCGGTGAACCCGTAGCGGGTCGTACCGTCGTCGCTGCGGACCTCGAAGCGGCCGTCGGCGGTGGCCTCCGGCGTGATGAGCCGCTCGTGGGCGAACTCCGCGAGGGCCTTGCGGATCAGCAGGCGGTTGGCCCGTGCCCAGCGGTGGGGGGACAGATGCGCCACGGCATCGGACAGGGTCATACGGCTACTCCTCGGGCAGCCAGGCTCTGGCTGTGAAAGAACTGCTCGCGCGTGCAGAAGCTCAGCAGCGCGCGCTTCTCCGGCTTGTCGATCTCGCGGTCGGGGACGAAACCGACGACCTCGTTGAGGGCGTGCACGGCCTTGTTGGACACGTCCGGTTCGACGACGACGCGGCGGGTGGCGGGGTCCTCGAAGAGGTGCGCCATCACGGCGGTGATCACGGCCCGGGTGAACCCGTGCACCGGGGTGTCCGTCGGCGGCACCAGGAAGTGCATGCCGACGTCCCCGGGTGCGGGCTCGTACAGGCCGACCAGTTCGCGGTGGGCGGGGTCGTACCGCTCCATGAGGAACACGGGCTCGCCGTCCAGCAGCCCCAGCAGGGCCTGTTGGTGCGGGTCGGCCGCCACCTCCAGGTAGGCGCGCTCGACGTCCTCCAGCCGGGCGTCCTGCATCATCCAGTACGCCGCCTTGGGATGCGTCACCCAGCGGTGCAGCAGCTCGGCGTCGTGCGGCGGGTCGAGGGGGCGGAACGTGAAGGACGTGCCGTTCGGGCCGCTCATACGGCGAACTCCTGGAACGCGATGGACTTCTCCACCGGGTAGTACTCCGTGCCCAGCAGCTCGCGGATGATGTACGCGTTGCGGTACGGGCCCATGCCGAGGTCGGGTGAGGTGATGCTGTGGGCGTGGACGGCCGCGTTCTGCAGGAAGACGCCCCGGCCGGTGGTGTCGATCGCGTAGTTGCGGGCGACGTCGAAGTTGCCCCGGGAGTCGTGGCGCAGCCGGTCGCGGACGGGCTTGAGGAACTCCGGCTCGGCGTACTTGTAGCCGGTGGCGAGGACCAGGCCCTGTGAGTGCAGCTCGAAGTCCTTCTCCTGCTCCTCCTGACGCAGGCCGAGGGTGTAGGTGCCGTTCTGGTGACGCACGCTGTGCAGCGCCGAGTTGGTGAGCAGCCGGGTGGGGAGCGGGCCGCCGAGACTCTTCCGGTAGAGCAGGTCGAAGATCTCGTTGACGAGGTCTGCGTCGATGCCCTTGAACAGCCCCTTCTGCTCCTGGGTCAGCCGGTAGCGGGTCGGCTCCGGCAGCTCGTGGAAGTAGTCGATGTACTCCGGGGAGGTCATCTCCAGCGTGAGCTTGGTGTACTCCAGCGGGAAGAAGCGTGGGGAGCGCGTCACCCAGTTCAGCTGGTAGCCGTGGACGTCGATCTCGCTGAGCAGGTCGAGGTAGATCTCGGCGGCCGACTGCCCCGAGCCGACGAGGGTGATCGACTCCTTGCGCTGCAGCTCCCGCTTGTGCCGCATGTAGCGGGAGTTGTGGATCCAGTCGCCGTCCAGGCCCCGGACCGCCTCCGGGACGTACGGGGGAGTGCCGGTGCCGAGGACGAGGTGCCGGGCGCGCAGGACATCGCCGTCGGCCGTCCGTACGGCGTAGACCTCGTCCTCGTCCTCGTACGTCACCTCCGTCACCGTCGTGCCGAAGCGGACGTTGCTCAGCCGGTTCGCGGCCCAGCGGCAGTAGTCGTCGTACTCGACCCGCAGCGGGTAGAAGTTCTCGCGGATGTAGAACGAGTACAGCCGGCCCGAATCCTTGAGGTAGTTCAGGAAGGAGTACGGGGAGGTCGGGTCGGCGAGGGTGACCAGGTCCGACATGAACGGGGTCTGGAGGTGGGCGCCGTCGAGGAACATCCCCGAGTGCCACTCGAAGGTCGGCTTCGAGTCCAGGAAGATCCCGTCGAGTTCGGCGATGGGCTCGGTGAGGCAGGCGAGGCCGAGGTTGAAGGGTCCCAGTCCGATGCCGATGAAGTCGTGGACGCGCACGGCGGACTCGGCGGGTTCAGGAAGCGACGCGGTCAAGGGATTCTCCCAGGTACTGCTCGGCATGGCCGGCGATCAGGTCGAGTACGGCGGCGATGTCCTCGGCCGTGGTCTCGGGGTTGAGCAGGGTGAACTTCAGGTAGTGGCGGCCGCCGACCTTGGTGCCCGCGACGACGGCGTCGCCGGAGGCGAACAGGGCCTTGCGGGCGTACAGGTTGGCGCGGTCGATCTCGGCCGGGTCGGTGACGGCCTCGGGGATGTAGCGGTAGACCAGCGTGGACAGCTGGGGCTCCACGACCACGTCGTAGCGCGGGTCGGCGGCGAGCAGCCGCCAGCCCTCCCACGCCAGGTCGCAGACCTCGTCGAAGAGCTGGCCGACGCCGTCGGCGCCCATCGTGCGCAGCGTCATCCACAGTTTGAGGGCGTCGAAGCGGCGGGTGGTCTGCAGGGACTTGTCGACCTGGTTGGGGATGCGCTCGGTGACCATGCGGCGCGGGTTGAGGTATTCCGCGTGGTAGGTCGCGTGGCGCAGCGTGGCCGCGTCGCGGACCAGCACGGCGGACGAACTCACCGGCTGGAAGAAGGACTTGTGGTAGTCCACGGTGACGGAGTCGGCGCGCTCGATGCCGTTCAGGAGGTCGCGGCGCTTGAGGGAGACGAGCAGGCCGCAGCCGTAGGCGGCGTCGACGTGCATCCAGGTGCCGTACTGGGCGCACAGCTCGGCTATCTCGGGCAGCGGGTCGATGGAGCCGAAGTCGGTGGTGCCGGAGGTGGCGACGACGGCCATGGGGACGAGGCCGTCGTTCCTGCAGCGTTCCAGCTCACGGGCGAGGGCCATCGTCTGCATCCGCTTGTTGGCGTCCACCGGGATGGAGACGACCGCGTCGGGGCCGAGGCCGAGCAGTTTCGCCGACTTCTTCACGCTGAAGTGGCTGACCTCGGAGGCGAAGATCCGCAGTTTGGCGGCGCTGTCGGTCTTGGCCTCCTCGCGGGCGAGGAGCAGGGCCTGGAGGTTGGACTGTGAGCCGCCGGAGGTGAACACGCCGTCGGCGGCGGGCCCGAACCCGATGCGCTCGTTGGTCCAGTCGATCAGTCGGCGCTCGATCAGGGTGCCGCCGGCCGACTGGTCCCAGGTGTCCAGGGAGGAGTTGACGGCCGAGAGGACGGCCTCGCCGAGCACGGCCGGGATGACGACCGGGCAGTTGAGGTGGGCGAGGTAGCGCGGGTGGTGGAAGTAGACCGCGTCGCGCAGATAGACGTCCTCCAGCTCGTCGAGGACGGCGGCCGTGTCGTGCAGCGGCTTGTCGAGGTCGATCCTCTCGATGGCGGGGGAGAGGGCGTCGACGGTGACACCGGTGAACGGCCGGTCGGTGGTGGCGATTCTGGCCGCCACCCGCTCCACGCCTTCGGTCACGGTGCGGCGGTACCGCTCCGCGGTCGTGTCATTGAGCAGGTGCGAGCGCATGGGGAGGTCCTCCGAGCGGGGCGGTCCGGGTGGGACGGAGAGGTGAGTGGGGGGTGACATCACGTCGTCCAACTTAGGTAAGCCTAACCTAACTAACTTGAGCGGAACCCTGGCTCTGCCGTGACGGTGATCACTTCACCGCGCCTCCGGCTTCGGGGTCCGCGGGGCCCGACTACTCGCCGCGCTCCCGCAACTGCTCCTCCGTCAGGCCCTCACGCCAGTACCCGACGAAGGTGACGCGCCGCTTGTCGATCCCGCGCTCCCGCACGAGATGACGGCGCAACTCCTTGACCCGGCCGGACTCGCCGGCGATCCAGGCGTACGCCGACGCACCGGCGGGGAGCCGCGCGGCACGGATGGTGTCGAGGGCGGCCGGCGCTCCTTCGCTCCGCACGAGCCAGGTGATCTCGGCGTTGGCCTCGGTGGCCAGGTCCTGGATGTCCCCCGCGTGGTGGACCTCCAGCCAGACCCGGGCCGGCGTACCGGCCGGCAGTGACTCCAGGATCGCCGAGGCGGCGGGCAGCGCGGTGTCGTCACCCCAGATCAGCACCAGGTCGGTGTCGGCCGGCGGGCGGAAACGGATCGCGCGGTTGTCGGCGATCGCGGGCCCGAGCAGCACGACCCGGTGGCCGGGGGCGGCCTCGGACGCCCACCGCGAGGCGGGCCCGGCGGGGGCGGCGGCGCCCGGTTCGACCCCGTGCAGCACGAAGTCGATGTCGATCTCGACGGTGTCGCCGTGGGCGTCCGAGCGCAGCCCCCGCAGCGTGTACGAGCGCATCACCGCCCGTACGTCGTCCGGCAGTTCCCGCCACGCCTGCCACCAGCCGTCGCCCAACTCGTAGGGCACGGCCGGGACTTCCTGCCCGGGGTGCGGCAGGAAGAGGGACAGTGACTGGTCCCGGCCGTCGGAGTGGAAGAACCTGAGATCGTCCCCCGCGAACGTGACGCGCACCAGAGACGGCCCCAGCCGCTCCGTCCGCGAGACCTGAAGAGCGAAGAATCGGAAAGGGGCGGCTACGGCCGTCGTCATGGGGCGCCTCGTGGGTCGGGGGCTCGGGTGGTTCGGCAGGTGCCGGTGCCGGTGCCTGTGCCAGTGCGGGTGCGGGTGAGTGGGGGCTGGTCGCGCAGTTCCCCGCGCCCCTGAAAAGCAGGGGCTGCGCCCCGTGCTTTTCAGGCCCGCAGGGGCCGTGCTTTCAGGGGCGCGGGGAACTGCGCGAGAAGTCCCACCGGACCCGCGGTCGACCTGCGGCCGAAGCCCTAACTGACCTTCTTGGCCTTCTCGATCGCCTCGGCCAGCTCCTCCAGAAGCGGCGCGCACTTGTCGTAGGACAGGATCGGCTCGGGGTTGCGCCCGATGACCTGACCGGCCTTCACCGCGGGCAGCTTCTTCCAGGTCGCTTCCTCGATGGCGTCCGGCTGGATGGCCGAGGTGCGGTTGTCCATGATGATGAGGTCCGCGTCGTACTTGTCGACGTTCTCCCAGCTGAGGTTCTCGAACCAGCCGCCGCTGGCCTTCAGCGCGGCGGCGCTCGGCTCGACGAAGTTCACGCCGAGGGCCTTGAAGTACTCCAGGTCGATGGAGAGGTTGGAGCCGGAGACGTAGAAGATGTCCTGGCTGGCGGAGCCCGCGAGCACCTTGATGCCGGGGTTGGCCTTGGTGGCCGCGCGCAGCCGGGCCGCCGCGTCCTCGAACCGCTTCTTGGCGGCGGCGATCTTCTGCGACCCCGTGTCCGCGCCGAGCGACTTGGCCAGCTCCAGCATGCGCTGCAGGGGCTCGGTCATCTGGCGGTCGTAGACGGAGATGCCGACGCTCGGGGCGAGCGCCGCGATCTTGTCCTTGGAGGTCTCGGGCACGTACCAGAGGGTGCCGGCGTCGTCGAAGATCGTGGTGATGAGGACGTCGGGCGCCAGGGCGGCGTACTTCTCGACGTTGAACTCGTCCCAGACGTTGCCGAGGACGGTGACCTTGCTGATGTCGAGGTCTCCGGCCTGGACGTCGGCCTTGCCGTCGGCCGTTCTGGTGGGCCCGAAGACGCCCTTGACGCCGATGCCGTAGTCGTGGAGCGCGGCGGCGACACCCACGAAGGCGACGATGTTCGCCGGGACCTTGTCGGTCTTGGCGGTCACGCCGCGGTCGTCCTTGAACGACCAGGGGCCGGACGTGGCGGCAGCCGTCTCCTTGCCGGAGCCAGTGCTGCCGCTCGTCGACTTCTCGTCCCCGCAGGCGGCGAGCGCGGCGCCGAGACCGAGGGCGCCACCGGCGGCGAGGATGCCACGGCGGGTGAGGTGAGCGGCTCTGGCGTTGGACATGTGTATGGCTACTTTCGAACGGGGTGGCGGGCCACCCGAGGGCGAGTTCGAAGGTAGGTTAGCCTAACCTCACTGCTTGTCCAGTGGGGGGTTCCGGGAAGTGGAGTTCCCTCGTCCACCTCCGCCTCAATCTTTGAATTGCCTGTGAATCGAAGGTTGGTTGGGTTCGCGGGGCGTCATTGACGTTTCAAGCAGTGCGTCGTGTCGCTGATGCGCAGGGCTCCCGCCCCGGCCTGATGGCTCCTCATAGCGGGCAAAACGGAACCCGGCTCGCTGGCGGCGAGCCGGGTGGGAGGGTGCCGGAGCCGCGCCGTCCCGGCGCGCTCCGACCGTCATTCGAACACAGGCTGTCGGTCAGGGCTGTCGGTCAGCCGACCAGGCCCAACTCCCTGGCGATCAGCATGCGTTGCACCTCGCTGGTGCCCTCGCCGATCTCCAGGATCTTGGAGTCGCGCCACATACGGGCGACCGGGTACTCGTTCATGAAGCCGTACCCGCCGTGGATCTGGGTGGCGTCGCGGGCGTTGTCGACGGCGACCGTGGAGGAATACAGCTTCGCCAGCGCCGCCTCCTTCTTGAAGGGTTCGCCGGCGACCAGGCGGTAGGCCGCGTCACGCCAGGAGAGGCGGGCCGTGTGGGCCTTCATCTCCATGTCGGCGATCTTGAACTGGATGGCCTGGTTGGCGCCGATCGGCCGCCCGAACGCGTGCCGCTCCTTCGCGTACTTCACCGACTCGTCCACACAGCCCTGGGCGAGACCCGTGGCGAGCGCCGAGATGGCGATGCGGCCCTCGTCGAGGATGCGCAGGAACTGGGCGTAGCCGCGGCCGGCTTCGCCGAGGAGGTTCTCCGCCGGGACCCGGACGTCCGAGAAGGACAGCTCACGGGTGTCGGAGGCGTTCCAGCCGACCTTCGAGTAGGGGGCGGCCACCGTGAAGCCCGGGGTGCCGGACGGGACGATGATCGAGGAGATGAGGGGCTTGCCCTCCGGGGTGCGGCCGGTCACCGCCGTCACCGTGACCAGGGCCGTGATGTCCGTGCCCGAGTTGGTGATGAAGCACTTGCTGCCGTTGATGACCCATTCGTTCGTCGACTCGTCCAGCCGGGCCGTCGTCCGGGTCGCGCCCGCGTCCGAGCCGCCGTCGGGCTCGGTGAGGCCGAACGCGCCCAGCACCTCGCCGGAGCAGAGCCGAGGCAGCCACTCGGCCTTCTGGGCCGGGGTGCCGAAGAGATGGATCGGCATCGCGCCCAGGGAGACCCCCGCTTCCAGGGTGATGGCCACGGACGAGTCCACCCGGGCCAGCTCCTCCAGCGCGATGCCCAGCGCCAGGTAGTCGCCGCCCATGCCGCCGTACTCCTCGGGGAACGGCAGCCCGAACAGCCCCATGCGGCCCATCTCACGCACGATCTCGTACGGGAACTCGTGCCGCTCGTAGAAGTCGCCGATCTTGGGCGCGACGACCTCGTGCGCGAACTCCTCGACCGTGCGGCGGAGTTCTTCCAGCTCGGGGGAGAGGCGGTGGTTCATGGACGTCACTGCTCCTTGCTGTCCTCGGTGCCCTCGTCGTCCTCGTGGGACAGGGCTCGTACGGTGCGGGACGGGCTGGGCCGGCCCAGGTGTCCGGCCATCCACGCGCTCGTGGCGACGAGGCGGCCGAGGTCGACGCCCGTGTCGATGCCGAGGCCGCGCAGCATCCAGACGAGGTCTTCGGTGGCGAGGTTGCCGGTGGCGGACTTCGCGTACGGGCAGCCGCCCAGGCCGCCCGCGGAGGCGTCCACGGTGGCGACGCCGTGCCGCAGCGCCGCGTAGGTGTTGGCGAGCGCCTGGCCGTAGGTGTCGTGGAAGTGCACGCCCAGCTTCTCCACGGGGACGTCGAGTTCGCTCAGCAGCGCCCCCACGTGCCCCGGCGTCGCCACCCCGATCGTGTCGCCGAGGCTGAGTTCGTCGCAGCCCATGTCGAGCAGGGCGTGACAGACCCTGGTGACCTGCGGGATCGGGACGGTGCCCTCCCAGGGGTCGCCGAAGCACATCGACAGGTAGCCGCGGACGTGGACGCCCTCGGCCTTCGCCCGGCCGACGACCGGTTCGAACATCGCCAGCGCCTCGTCGACCGTGCGGTTGAGGTTGGCCTTGGCGAAGGACTCGGTGGCGCTGGCGAAGACGGCGACCCGGCGGGCGCCGAGCGCGAGGGCGCGGTCGAGGCCCCGCTCGTTCGGGACGAGGACCGGGAGGTCCACAGCCAGGTCCGCGACCTGCGGGAACAGCTGCTCCGCGTCGGCCAGTTGGGGCACCCACCGGGGGTGGACGAAACTGGTGGCCTCGATGGTCGTCAGCCCCGCGTCGGCCAGGCGGCGGACGAACTCCGCCTTGACCTCGGTGGGCACGGTCGACTTCTCGTTCTGCAGGCCGTCACGGGCGCCGACCTCGTGGATGCGGACCCGGGCCGGCAGACCGGTTTCGGGGACCGTCATGGGCAGGGTCACCGCGCCACCTCCTCGTGCTCCCCGTGCTGCTCCTGCTCCTCGTGCGGTGCGATCACGGCCAGCACCTGGTCCATGGCGACGGTCGCGCCCGGCGTCACGTCCAGCTCGGCGACCGTCCCGGCGTGCGGCGCGGAGACGACGTGCTCCATCTTCATCGCCTCCACCACCAGCAGGCTCTGACCGGCGGTCACCTCGTCGCCCACGGCCACCTTCACGACGGTGACGGTGCCGGGCATGGGTGCGGTGAGCGAGTCGGCGCCCGCGTGGGCGGACCGGTTCAGCGACATGGCCACCGGGTCGTGGGCGGACACCTGCCAGGCGTCTCCGTCGCGGCCCAGCCACTCGCCCGCGTGGTGGAAGGTGTGGGTGAGGCCGTCGAGCAGGAACGTGAACCGGCCCGTGTCCCCGCCGGACCGGGACATGCTCCCGGACCCCCGCAGAGGCGCCTCGGCCCCGTCCGGCAGTACCTCCGTCCCGCCGTCCGCCGTGCCGCGCACCCGTACGGTCACCGGGTCGTGGCCCGGCAGCCGCAGGTGGTGGGCCGTCCAGGCCGGTTCGCCGCCCAGCCGCCAGCCGACCGCCGTGTCGAACGGATCGGTCCAGCCGGTGCCGTCGCCGCGGGCCGGGGCCAGCGCCGCCTGGCGCAGCAGGGCCGCCGCCGCGTGGACCTCGACCGGCACCTCGCGCGGGACCAGTTGCTCGACCTCGCGCTCCACCAGCCCGGTGTCCAGCTCGCCCACCACCACCGCCGGATGGGCCAGCAGCCGCCGCAGGAAGCCCGCGTTCGTCTGCACGCCCAGGGTGACCGTCTCCGCGAGCGCCGCGCGGAGCCTGCGCAGGGCCGTGGGCCGGTCGGGGCCGTAGGCGATGACCTTGGAGAGCATCGGGTCGTACAGCGAGCCGACCTCCGTGCCCTCGGTGAGACCGGAGTCGGTGCGCACACCGGCGCCCTGCGGCTCGCGCAGCCGCAGGATCGTGCCGCCGGAGGGGAGGAAGCCCCGGGACGGGTCCTCGGCGCAGACCCGGGCCTCGACCGCGTGCCCGGTGAGCGTGACGTCCTCCTGCCCGAAGGCCAGCCGCTCGCCCGCCGCGACCCGCAGCTGCCACTCCACCAGGTCCACGCCCGTGACCAGCTCGGTCACGGGGTGCTCGACCTGGAGGCGGGTGTTCATCTCCATGAAGTAGTACGAGGAGGGATCGCCGCCGGGGACGATGAACTCGACCGTGCCCGCGCCGGAGTAGCCGCAGGAGCGGGCCGCCTGCACGGCCGCCTCGCCCATCGCGGCACGGGTGGCCTCGTCGAGCAGGACGCTGGGCGCCTCCTCGATGATCTTCTGGTGACGGCGCTGGAGGGAGCACTCGCGCTCCCCGAGGTGGACGACACCGCCGTGGCCGTCGGCGAGGACCTGGATCTCGATGTGCCGGGGGCGGTCGATCCACCGCTCCACCAGGAGGGTGTCGTCGCCGAAGGAGGCGCGGGCCTCGCGGCGGGCGGCGGCGATCTCCTCGGCCAGCAGCCCGGCCTCTCGCACCAGCCGCATGCCCTTGCCGCCGCCGCCCGCGCTGGGCTTCAGCAGGACCGGCATGCCGATCTCCCGGGCGGCTTCGGCGAGTTGGGCGTCGGTCAGGCCGCTGCCGCTCGAACCGGGCACGACCGGCACCCCGGCCGCCCGGACCGTCTCCTTGGCGCGGATCTTGTCGCCCATCAGGGAGATGGCGTCGGCGGGCGGGCCGATGAAGACCAGGCCGGCCGCCGCGCACGCCCGCGCGAAGGCGGCGTTCTCCGCGAGGAAGCCGTACCCGGGGTGGACGGCCTGGGCGCCGGTGCGGGCGGCGGCCTCCAGCAGCCGCTCCACCGACAGATAGCTCTCCGACGAAGGCGCCGGACCGATCCGTACCGCCGTGTCGGCCTCCCGTACGTGCCGGGCGTCGGCGTCCGCGTCGGAGAAGACCGCGACCGAGCGGACGCCGAGGGCGCGCAGGGTGCGGATGACGCGGACGGCGATCTCGCCCCGGTTGGCCACGAGGACCGTGTCGAACATGCTCACCTTCAGATCCCCCTTACATCCGGAAGACGCCGAACTGGGGTTCACCCAGCGGCGCGTTGGCACAGGCGGTCAGGGCGAGGCCGAGGACCTGACGGGTCTCCAGCGGGTCGATCACGCCGTCGTCCCAGAGGCGGGCGGTGGCGTAGTAGGCGCTGCCCTGGCGCTCGTACTGGCCGCGGATCGGGTCCTTGAAGGTCTCCTCGTCCTCGGCGGACCAGGAGTCACCGCGCGCTTCCAGTTGGTCCCGTTTCACGGTCGCGAGGACGGACGCGGCCTGTTCGCCGCCCATCACCGAGATCTTGGCGCCCGGCCACATCCACAGGAAGCGCGGTGAGTACGCCCGGCCGCACATCGAGTAGTTGCCCGCGCCGTAGGAGCCGCCGATCACGACCGTCAGCTTGGGGACGCGGGTGCAGGCCACGGCCGTCACCATCTTCGCGCCGTGCTTGGCGATGCCACCCGCCTCGTAGTCCCGGCCGACCATGAAGCCCGAGATGTTCTGCAGGAAGACGAGCGGGATGCCGCGCTGGTCGCACAGCTCGATGAAGTGGGCGCCCTTCTGGGCGGACTCGGAGAAGAGGATGCCGTTGTTGGCGACGATCCCGACCGGGTGCCCGTGGATCCGGGCGAAGCCGGTGACGAGGGTCTGCCCGAACTCCGCCTTGAACTCGGCGAACCGCGAACCGTCGACCACGCGCGCGATCACCTCACGCACGTCGTACGGAGTGCGGGAGTCCACCGGCACCGCGCCGTACAGCGTGTACGGGTCGACCTTGGGTTCGACGGCCGGCTCGACCGACCAGGGCAGCGGGCCCCGGGCGGGGAGGGTGGAGACGATGGTCCGCACGATGCGCAGGGCGTGGGCGTCGCTCTCGGCGAGGTGGTCGGTGACGCCGGAGATCCGGGAGTGGACCTCGCCGCCGCCCAGCTCCTCGGCGGTGACGACCTCGCCGGTGGCGGCCTTCACCAGCGGGGGACCGCCGAGGAAGATCGTCCCCTGGCCCCGGACGATGACGGCCTCGTCGCTCATGGCCGGGACGTACGCGCCGCCCGCCGTGCAGGAGCCGAGGACGGCGGCGATCTGCGGGATGCCCGCGCCCGACATCCGCGCCTGGTTGTAGAAGATGCGGCCGAAGTGCTCGCGGTCGGGGAAGACCTCGTCCTGCATGGGCAGGAAGGCGCCGCCGGAGTCCACCAGGTAGAGGCAGGGCAGTCGGTTCTCCAGGGCCACCTCCTGGGCCCGCAGGTGCTTCTTCACCGTCATCGGGTAGTACGTGCCGCCCTTGACGGTGGCGTCGTTGGCGACGACGACGCACTCGCGGCCGGAGACCCGGCCGATGCCCGCGATGACACCCGCGGCCGGCGCCTGGCCGTCGTACAGCCCGTCGGCGGCCAGCGGCGCCAGCTCCAGGAAGGGCGAGCCGGGGTCGAGGAGGGTGTCCACCCGGTCGCGCGGCAGCAGCTTGCCGCGCGCGGTGTGCCGGGCGCGGGCCTTCTCGCCGCCGCCGAGCCGTGCCGCGGCCAGCTTGGCCCGCAGCTCCTCGCCCAGCGCGCGGTGCGCGGCCTCGTTGGCCCGATACGCCTCGGCCGCGGGATCTGCCGCGGTCGTCAGCTCCGGTGCCTGGTCCATCGTGCGGTCCCCTCACCCAGTGGATTCCTGTTAATGAGCGTTAACGCGTCTCCCTCAGGTTAACGACCGCTAACCTCCCTGTCTAGAATTGGCTCCATGGCCACGAGAACCGACGCGCCCACCCGTCGCGAGCAGATCCTCAAGGAAGCCGCCCGCCTCTTCGCCGAGCGTGGTTTCCACGGTGTCGGCGTCGACGAGATAGGGGCGGCCGTCGGCATCAGCGGGCCGGGTCTGTACCGGCACTTCGCGGGCAAGGACGCGATGCTCGCGGAGCTGCTGGTGGGGATCAGCGGGCAGTTGTTGACCGGGGCGAAGCGGAGGGTGGCCGAGGCCGACGGGGTGCCCGGGGCGGAGGTCCTGGACTCGCTCATCGAGGGGCACATCGACTTCGCCCTCGACGACCGTCCCCTGATCACCCTGCACGACCGCGAGCTGGACCGCCTGCGCGACAGCGACCGCAAGCTCGTACGGCAGCTGCAGCGGCAGTACGTCGAACTGTGGGTCGGGGTGCTGCGGGAGGTGTACCCCGCCCTGGCGGAACCGGCCGCGCGGTCCGCCGTCCACTCGGTGTTCGGGCTGCTGAACTCCACCCCGCACCTGGGCCGGGCGGGGTCGCTGCCGGGCCGCGCGGCCATGGCGGAACTGCTGCACCGGATGGCCCGGGGGGCGTTCGGGGCGGCGGCGTCCGGCTGAGCGGGGGGTGGTGGTCCCCGCGGTCCGGCAAAAGCGTGACGAGCGTTACGGGGGCGACCATCTGGACGCGTGTCCCTACCCGCCGGTACCTTTTGATCTGAGCAAGCGCTTAGCCGTGCGAGGCGGTGGGCGCTTGAGCACATCCGAAGGTACTCAGGTGGAGGTGGCGGCGGTGCGTCGTACGGTGTTCAACGAGGATCACGAGGCGTTCCGGGAGACCCTGCGTGCCTTCATCGAGGCCGAGGTAGTGCCCGAGTACGACGAGTGGCTGGCCGCCGGGCAGGCGCCGCGCGAGTTCTACTACAAGCTCGCCGACCTGGGCGTCTTCGGCATCCGCGTGGACGAGGAGTACGGCGGCGCCGGCATCGACTCGTACAAGTTCGAGGCCATCCTGTACGAGGAGACCGCCCGCGCGGGCATCACCTTCGGCGGCTCCGGCGTGCACGTGCTGCTCGGCCTGCCGTACGTCAAGCTGCTCGCCACCGACGAGCAGAAGAAGCGCTACCTCCCGAAATTCGTCTCCGGCGAGGAGATGTGGGCGATCGCGATGACCGAGCCGGGCACCGGCTCCGACCTCGCGGGCATGAAGACCACCGCCAAGCTGAGCGAGGACGGCACGCACTACGTCCTCAACGGCTCCAAGACCTTCATCACCGGCGGCGTCCACGCCGACCAGATGATCGTCTGCGCCCGGACCGCCGCGCCCAGCGCCGAGGACCGCCGCCACGGCATATCCCTCCTCGTGGTGGACACCAAGTCCGAGGGCTACTCGATCGGCCGCAAGCTGGACAAGCTCGGCCTGAAGACCTCCGACACCGCCGAGCTGGCGTTCGTCGACGTCAAGGTGCCCGTCGAGAACCTCCTCGGCGAGGAGAACAAGGGCTTCTCCTACCTCGGCCACAACCTCGCCTCCGAGCGCTGGGGCATCGCCTACGGCGCCTACGCGCAGGCCAAGGCCGCCGTCCGGTTCGCCAAGCAGTACGTGCAGGAGCGCACCGTCTTCGGCAAGCCCGTCGCGCACTTCCAGAACACCAAGTTCGAGCTGGCCGCCTGCCAGGCCGAGGTGGACGCGGCCGAGGCCGTCGCCGACCGCGCCACGGAGGCCCTCGACGCCGGTGAGCTGACGCCCGCCGAGGCCGCCAGCGCCAAGCTGTTCTGCACCGAGGTCGCCCACCGCGTCATCGACCGCTGCCTCCAGCTGCACGGCGGCTACGGCTTCATGAACGAGTACCCGATCGCCCGCCTGTACGCGGACAACCGCGTCAACCGTATCTACGGCGGCACCAGCGAGATCATGAAGACGATCATCGCCAAGGACATGGGTCTGTAAGGCCCCGGAAAACCAGGCTCTGTACAACTGACCCCATGAGTCAGGTACCACTGCAGTCTCTCCTCGATCTGCTCGACCTCGAGCAGATCGAGGAGAACATCTTCCGCGGCCGGTCCCGGCCCGCCATCGTCCCGAGGGTCTTCGGCGGGCAGGTCGCGGCCCAGGCGCTCGTCGCCGCCGGACGGACGGTCCCCGCCGACCGGCTCCCGCACTCCCTCCACGCGTACTTCCTGCGCATCGGAGACGCCGGCGCGCCCATCGTGTACACCGTGGAGCGCATGAACGACGGCCGCTCATTCACCGCGCGCCGCGTCGTCGCCGTCCAGCACGGGCAGCCGATCTTCGCCCTCTCCGCGTCCTTCCAGCGGTACGAGGACGGCCTCGACCACCAGGCCCCGATGCCGGCCGCGCCCGACCCGGAGTCCCTGCCCACCGCCGAGCAGCGGCTCCCCGCGTACGACCTCGACCCGGCCGTCGTGGAGAAGATGCTGGAGGCGCGGGCCGCCGTCGACCTGCGCTACGTCGACGACCCGCCCTACGGCCGCTACGGCGAGCCCCGTGAACCGCGTTCCCAGGTCTGGTTCCGCGCCAACGGCAAGCTCGACGACGACCCCCTCCTGCACGTCGTCCTCGCCACCTACGTCTCCGACATGACGCTCCTGGACTCCATCCTGCTCGCGCACGGGCGCGGCGGCTGGGCCGTCGGCGACGTCGTCGGCGCCTCGCTCGACCACGCCATGTGGTTCCACCGGCCCTTCCGCGCCGACGAATGGCTCCTGTACGACCAGGAGTCACCGTCGGCGTCGGCCGGCCGGGGCCTCGGCCAGGGCCGGATCTACACGCAGGACGGACGGCTCGCGATCTCCGTGATCCAGGAGGGCGTCGTACGCGTACCGAGGGAACGGCCCGAGGCGCCGGGGGCTACGCCTCGCTGAGCCCCGCCTGCTGGAGCAGGTACGCCGACATCGGGTCGTAGTGGCGCGGGCTGACCACGTGGTCGTCGAGCGGGACCACGGCCTGGAGGGTGCCCTCGGACTCGCCGAGGAAGAGGGCGGGGTCGTTGGAGTCCGCGTAGCCGACGGAGTCGACGCCGAGCTGGCCCGCGCAGCCCGCCCAGCCGTGGTCGGCGACGACCAGGTCGGGCAGCGGGCGGCCGGCGCCCTCCAGGCCCCGGAGGATGGCCCGCATCGGCTCGGGGGAGTGGGTGTGCCAGAGCGTGGCGCCGTGTTCGAGGACGGCCACGTCCGCGAACTGCATGACGTACCCCTCCTCCGTCTGCAGGCCGTCCGGGATGACGACGATCTCGCAGCCGGCGGCGCGCAGCGCCCGCGCGGTCTCGTGGTGCACCTGGAGCAGCCCGCCGGGGTGGCCGGTGGCGAACAGCACGCGCTGCCCGCCCTCCGCCGCCTTGCGCAGCCGGGCCGCCATGCGCTCCAGCGCGTCGACGGTCAGGTCCGGGTCGATGGTGTCCTGGCCGTAGCGGTACCCCGGGTCGTCGTTCACGCCGACGCGCTCCGCCATCACGGCCAGCACGTCCTGCTCGTCGCTCCAGCGGTCCCCCAGCTCCAGGCCGAGCCAGTAGTGGCGGTTGCCGTTGGCCAGTTCGCGGTAGTGGGAGAGGTTGTTCTCGCGCGGCGTGGCGACGTCGCCCGCGATACGCGTCCGTACAAGGTGTTCGACTAGCTCGGCGCGGCTGGGGGTCCCGGATATCGGCATGGCTCCATTGTGAGGCAGACGACTGCGGGAGTCGCGGGCGTCCCGCCCGCTGCGACCTGCGTCACTCTCCGGCGGACCGGTGGCCGGGTCGTCGGGTCCGGCGTTCGGCAACACGGCGCGCCGGGTCGGGCGTTGGCGGGCCGTACCGCGGTGGACGGGCGCCCGAACCCGTGTCCGAGCGGGCCCCGTCCACCAGTAGAGTCGCGTCCGGCAGTACGTATCAGTGCATGTTTGTGCATATCAATGCATACGCGATGAAGCATATGCAGGAAGTAGGCAGTTCCCATGAGCAGCAACGAGACACCCCGAGGCACCGCGGACTCGCCCCGAGGCCCCGTCGACTCCTCGCGCATCCCGCGCTACGCCGGACCCGCGACCTACGCCCGGCTGCCGCGCCTCGACGAGGTCGGCCGAACGGACGTCGCCGTCGTGGGTGTGCCGTTCGACTCGGGAGTCTCCTACCGGCCGGGCGCCCGCTTCGGCGGCAACGCGATCCGTGAGGCGTCAAGGCTGCTGCGCCCCTACAACCCGGCCCAGGACGCCTCGCCCTTCGCCCTCGCCCAGGTCGCGGACGCCGGGGACATCGCCGTCAACCCGTTCGACATCAACGAGGCGGTGGAGACGGTCGAGGCGGCGGCGGACGAGCTGCTCGGGACGGGGGCCCGCCTGATGACCCTCGGCGGCGACCACACCATCGCGCTGCCGCTGCTGCGGTCGGTCGCCAAGAAGCACGGCCCGGTCGCCCTGCTCCACTTCGACGCGCACCTCGACACCTGGGACACGTACTTCGGCGCCGAGTACACCCACGGCACCCCGTTCCGGCGGGCGGTGGAGGAGGGCATCCTCGACACCGAGGCCCTCTCGCACGTGGGCACGCGCGGCCCGCTGTACGGCAAGCAGGACCTCACCGACGACGCGAAGATGGGCTTCGGGATCGTCACCTCGGCGGACGTGATGCGGCGCGGCGTCGACGAGATCGCCGACCAGCTGCGGCAGCGGATCGGCGACCGGCCGCTCTACATCTCCATCGACATCGACTGCCTCGACCCGGCCCACGCACCGGGCACGGGCACACCGGAGGCCGGCGGCATGACCTCCCGTGAGCTGCTGGAGATCCTGCGCGGCCTCGCCTCCTGCCACCTGGTCTCCGCCGACGTCGTCGAGGTCGCGCCCGCGTACGATCACGCCGAGATCACCGCGGTGGCCGCCTCGCACACGGCGTACGAACTCACCACGATCATGTCCCGCCAGATCGCCGAGGCCCGCAAGGAGAACGAGGGCAAGTGACCCACGACCACGACCTGGTACTCCGCCCGACGGCCGCCCAGACGGAGGCCGCGCTGAACCCTCCCGCCGGCCGCCACGGCGGAGACCTGGTCGTGGAGACACTGGCCGGGCTCGGCGCGACGACGGTCTTCGGGCTCCCCGGCCAGCACGCGCTGCCCCTGTTCGACGCGCTGCGCCGCTCCGGCCTGCGGTACATCGGGCTCCGCGTGGAGAACAACGCCGGGTTCGCGGCGGACGCGTACGGCCGGATCACCGGGGAGGCGGCACCGCTGTTCCTCTCGACCGGCCCGGGCGCGCTGACCTCGCTCGCCGCGCTCCAGGAGGCGGCGGCCGCCTCGGCGCCGGTGCTGGCGATCAGCAGCCAGATCCCCACGGCGGGCCTCGGCGGGGGCCGCCACGGCTACCTCCACGAACTCCCCGACCAGGCCGCCTCGTTCAGGGGCGTGGTGAAGTCCGTCCACACGGTCCGTACGCAGTCCCAGATCCCCTCCGCGATCGCCGCCGCCTGGCAGTCCGCGCTGACCGCCCCGCACGGCCCGGTGTGGGTGGAGATCCCGCAGGACGTCCTGCTGGCCGAGACCCTGATCCCGGTGGTGACGGGCGGCGACGCGTTCCCCGAGGAACTGCCGCCGCGCCCCGAACTGACGGCCCTGGCCGCCCACTTGCTGTCCACCGCCGCCCGCCCGGCGGTCATCGCGGGCGGCGGGGTCGTCCGGGCGGACGCGTCCGGCAAGCTGCGGCAGCTGGCGGAGCGGCTGTCGGCGCCGGTCGTGACGACGTACGGGGGGAAGGGCGCGTTCCCGTGGACGCATCCGCTGTCGCTGGGGTCCTGGCTGGAGGACCGGCACACGACCGACTTCCTGGAGGACGCGGACGTACTGCTGGTGGTCGGCTCGGGGCTCGGCGAACTGTCCTCGAACTACCACACGTTCAGGCCCCGCGGCCGGGTGATCCAGATCGAGGCGGACCTCGGGAAGCTGGAGTCCAACCACCCGGCGCTCGGCATCCACGCGGACGCGCGCCTGGCGCTGACAGCCCTGCTGGAGACGATCGAGGGGCCGCGCGCGGACGACTCCGCGCCGGACCGCGTGCGGGACGTCCTCGACCGGGTCCGCGCACGCATCGACGCCCAGGAACTCACCCTGGAACAGGACTTGTTGGCGTCGATCCGCCGAGCCCTCCCGGCCCGCGCGCCCTCCTTCTGGGACATGACGATCCTGTCCTACTGGGCGTGGTCGGCGTTCGACCCCAAGGGCCCCAACACCATGCACTCCGCCCAGGGTTCGGGCGGTCTCGGCTACGCCTTCCCGGCCGCCCTCGGCGCGGCGGCGGCCGACCCGACCCGCCCGGTGCTGGCCGTCTCCGGCGACGGCGGCGCGCTCTACTCGATCGCCGAGCTGGCCACCGCCCGCCAGTACGACCTGAACGTCACCTGGCTGATCGTCGACGACGGCGGCTACGGCATCCTGCGCGAGTACATGACCGACGCCTACGGCGAGCCGACCGGCACGGAGCTGTCCCGCCCGGACTTCGTGGCCCTGGCGGAGTCCTTCGGCGTCCCGGGCGTGCGGACGACCCCCGAGTCCCTCGCGGACGACCTGGCCAAGTCCCTCGCCGCGCCGGGGCCTTCGGTGGTGGTGCTGCCGACGGTGCTGCGGATGTTCGCGCCGACGCACGTCTGACCGGGTCGGGGGACAGGGGCGCACGCGGGCGGCCAGGCCCCCGCACCGCCCCGCCACCGGCCCCGGCCCCCGCACCGCCCCGGCCCCCGCACCGCCCCGGCACCTCACCGGCACCGGCACCTCACCCGTCCGGCGTGACCGCGCGCGGCCGTCACGCCGGACCGGATCCGGTCAGCGCAGGAACGCGCCGAACATCGCGTCGGTCGCCGGGGCGGACACGTCGCCGGGGCCGAACGCGAGCGCCGACGTGGTGGTCAGGCCGGTCGTGGTGCCGGGGAGGACCCAGACGGCCCCGTTGTCGCTGTTCTCGGCGGGGGCGCCCACCGCGAGGTCGGGGTGGCCGTTGCCGTTGAGGTCCACCAGGGCCGTGGTGGTCCCGAACTTGTCCTCCGCCTCGGCGGCGCCGGGGACCCCGGCGGTGTTCTGGTGGAACACCTGCGTGCCGGCGCCGGTGACACCGGCGGCGCTGCCGGGGACCAAGGCGACCGCGCCGGTGTTGGTGATGTCGCCGACGTCCTCGTAAGCGATACCGAGGGCGAGGTCGGCGTAGCCGTCACCGGTGACGTCCGCGACCGAGACCGCCGAGCCGACGAGGTCGCCCTCCTCCTGCGCGCCGGGGAAGCCGGGCAGGTTCTGGTCGAAGGTCTGGACGTTGGACTCGGAGGTGCCGGTGGCGGAGCCGTAGGCCACGCGGACCTGGTCGGTCCAGCCGTCGGCGCCCACGACGATGTCGTCGTAACCGTCGCCGTTCACGTCGCCCAGGCCCGTGCCGGCCGCGGGGCGGCTCGCGTCGTCCCCGGGCGCGAAGCCGCGCTTGAAGCCAGAGGCGCCGCCCAGGAGCAGCCGGTTGCCCCAGGTGCCGTCACCCGTGTAGTACCACTGCACCAGGTCGTCGCGGCCGTCGCCGTTGACGTCCCCGACCTGGCCGGAGACGACCGGGCCGGTGATGGAGGACGGGCCGTTCTCGCAGCCGTGGCCGGTGGCGCAGGAGGCGTCGTCCTCGTACCAGCCCCACCACAGGGACTTGTCGAGGAGCGGGAGTACGGCCTTGGGCTTGGCCGCGCGGGAGATCGGCCCCTTCCACAGGGCCGCCGGGGCGCCCTCGGGGTCGTCGCCGCTGATGTCCTGGACGGAGAAGAGGGCGAGGTCGGTCTTGCCGTCGCCGTCGAAGTCGCCCGCCTGCGGGGCCGCCCCGTACTTGGCGATGCTCGTACCGCCGGTCAGCCCGGAGGCCGACCCCCAGACGATCACCGAGCCCGCCGTGCCGCCGGAGATCACCAGGTCGCCGTAGCCGTCCCGGTCGAGGTCGCCCTTGGTGAACGTCGAGCCGAAGCGCTGGTTCGCGGCGGCGGCACCCGGCACACCGCTCGTCGAGCGGCTGATCAGCTTCTTCTTCGCCGCCGAGGCCCCGCTCTTCGAGCCGTACAGGACGGTCACATAGCCCGCCTTGGCCTTCCCGGACACCTTGGCGTTCGGGGCGCCGACGACCAGGTCGCCGTAGCCGTCGCCGTTGAAGTCGTCCGCCACGCCCACCTTCGCGGGCGCCGCCGAGGCCGGGCCGAGCGACAGGGCCGTCAGGCCTCCGGCCAGCAGCACCACCGCGGCCATGGGGGCGCTCAGTCGTGCCGCGCGGGTGCTGCGTCGTGCTCCTGCTCGTGACATGCACGTGCCTTTCGAGTCGGTGGATCCGGCGTGGCGGAAGTGCCGCGTCCGTGTAGTCCGACTCGACCGGGCCTTCATCGGTTGTATGTGCGAATGTCATGGGTCGGTAACCGAGGGAGAGCCCCCGGACGTGACGTTGTCCAGGGGCTCTCGTGGGACAGCAGGAGTGGGCAGGGGTGGTGCCCCGGAGCTACTTCACGTCCGACGGGTCCAGGCGGTAGACGCTCGCCGACTCGCTGTTCTCGGCGGACGAGGCGGTCGAGTCCGACGTCGCACTTCCGCCGTACTCGCTCGCGTCCACCGCCGTGCCGTTCTCCCGCACCCACGCGGTCACCTCGGAGCTGAGGCCGGAGTCGCCGCCGCGCCCGCCCATGCCGCCGCCGAGCTGGATGTAGTGGAGTTCACCGGCCTCGACGAGTTCCTTGAGCCTGGCGAGGGTCATGGCACGGTCGCTGCCGGACCAGCCCCACATGGAGATGACGGGCTCACCGCTGCTGAGGACGAGCTGGGCCGCGCTCTGCGAACTCGCCACCGCGAGCAGCCACTTGGCGCCGTCCTGGTTCTTCTTCAGGTAGGTGATCAGCTCGCCGCCGACGCCTCCGCCCATGCCGCCACCGCCCATGCCGCCGCCCGTGCCTCCGCCGGGGCCGCCGCTCGTGCCGCCCTGCGGGGCCGCCTGACCGCCTGTCTGCCCGCCCTGTTGCGTGCCACCCTGCTGCGTGCCGTCGGGTGCGCCGCTCGGAGGCGCACCCGTGCCGGTTCCGCCACCCGGGGGCGTACCCGTCCGACTGCCGCCGGGCTGCTGCCCGTTCGCCTGTCCGTTCTGCCCGCCCGGGAATCCGCCGCCACCAGGACCGCCGCCGCCCGCGCGGTCGCCCCCGCCGCCGAATCCGCCCATGCCGTTCCCCGTCGTGGGCCCGGCGGTCGGGTTGGTGCCGCCCATGCCGCCGCCCGTGGCGGACAGTTCGGTGGCGGCGTACGCGGCCGGGCCCGCGACCGAGGCGACGACCGCCGCGGTGAGGGAGGCGGCCAGCAGCCGTACACGGGTGCCGGAGCCGCCGGAGCGGAACACGGTCAGGCCCACGACCGCGACGGCCATGACCACCGCGACGGCCGGCCACAGCCAGGTGTTCCAGTCCGTCGCCCGGCGCAGCAGCACGACCGCCCACACGCCCGTCACCGCGAAAGCGGCCGGCAGCACCCACAGCCACCGCCTGTCCGCGCGGAAGGCGCGCAGCAGCATCAGGCCGCCGCCCCCGCAGAGGGCCGCGATGCCGGGGGCGAGCGCGGTCGTGTAGTAGGGGTGCATCGTGCCCTCGGCGAGGCTGAAGGTGAGGTGGTGCAGGGCGGTCCAGCCGCCCCACATCACCAGCGCGGCGCGCGTGGGGTCCGTACGCGGGGCGCGGCCGCACAGCACCAGGCCGCCGATGAGCGCGACGGCCGAGAAGGGGAGCAGCCAGGAGATCTGGCCGCCGAGTGTGTCGTTGAACATCCGGCCGAGGCCCGCGGTGCCGGAGAAGCCGCCGCCTCCCCCGCCCCCGCCTCCGCCGTTGCCCTCGCCGCCGAGGATCCGGCCGAGGCCGTTGTAGCCCATGATCAGGTTCCAGGCGGTGCCGTCGGTGGAGCCGCCGATGTACGGCCGCTCGTCGGCGGGGACGAGGGAGACGGCCGCCGCCCACCAGAAGCTGGAGACGGCCAGCGCCACCCCCGCGAGCGCCAGGTTGGCGATCCGCTTCAAGAGGCCGGTGTCGGCCGCGTACAGATAGACGGCGAAGACGGCGGGCAGGGCGATGTAGCCCTGCAGCATCTTGGTGTTGAAGGCGAGGCCGAAGCAGACGGCCGAGCCGAGCAGCGGCGGCAGCCGGCCGTCGCGCACGGCCCGCAGCGCCAGGGCCGCGCCCGCGACCATCAGGAAGACGAGCAGGGTGTCGGGGTTGTTGTCACGGTTGATGGCGACCGTGATCGGGGTGAGGGCCAGCACCAGCGCGGCGACGGCCGCCGCCCCGTGGCCCCAGACCCGCTTCACCGAGGAGTGCAGGATCCAGAGGGTGCCGAGGGCCGAGGCGATCAGCGGGGCCATCATCTGCCACGTCCCGAAGCCGAACACCCGGCAGGACAGGCCCATCACCATCAGCACGAACGGCGGCTTGTCGACGGTGAGGAAATTGCCCGCGTCCAGCGAGCCGAAGAACCACGCCTTCCAGCTCTGGGTGCCGCTCAGCACGGCCGCGCTGTAGAAGCTGTTCAGGCCGGAGGAGGACAGGTTCCAGGAGTACAGGACCGCCGCGAGGACCATGATGGCGATGAGGGCGGGCAGCGACCAGCGTGGCGCGGCCTCGGGCGGTCGTACGGACGTGGCGGGCGGTGGCGGCTCGGAGGCCGGAGTCGGAGTCGGCGGGGTCGGGACCGGCTCGGTGCCGTCGCCGGTGTGGGGATATGGATCGGTGGCAGAGGTCACCACCGCACCCTGCGGCGACGCCATGGGCGCGCACTGTGGTGTGCCTGGCGGTCGCCTGTGAATGCACGCGCGAAAGCAGAGAGGCACCCGCGCGGCTGTGGAACGGAAGGCCCCGGCCCGTACGTGGGGTGTGGAACGGACGACCCCCGGCCCGTATGTGGGCTGTGGAACGGAAGACCCCCGGCCCGTACGTGGGGGTGTACGGGGCCGGGGGTCCACCGGGCTCGGCGGGCGGCTACCAGATCGCCTCGACCCACTCCGGGTGGTCGATGAACGGGTTGCGGTTGTGCTGGTAGGTGTCGTAGATGACCTGGTTGCGGCGCTCCTCGAAGGCGCTCGGCGGGTCCGCCTCGTTCCAGGCCTTCAGGACGGAGAGCTTGCCCATGTACGGGTTGGAGCCGTTGCCCACCTTCTCGTTCGGCTCCAGGTTGGGCCAGCTGTCGTCGCCCTCGTAGCGCACGGCCATGTAGAGGATGATGCGGGCCACGTCACCCCGGTCCGCGGCGCGCGGCGCGAAGGAGTCGGAGTCGACGGTGCTGCCGCCGCCGTTGGTGACGGCGCTGCCGCCGTTGTCGAAGTCGAGGTTGCCGCGGGTGCTGTTGACCTGGACGTCACAGGCGCGCAGGTGGTGCAGGTCGGTGCCCGGCCCGATGGCCTCGCCGAAGTCGCCGTGCGACTTGGCCCAGGTGTGCTCGCGGTTCCAGTCGCCGACGTCACCGCCGTTGAGGGACTTGCTGCGGGAGACACCGCTGTACAGCAGGAGCACGTTGCTGCTGTTGTTCGGGTCCTGGTCGGTGACCTTCAGCGCGTCCCAGACCGCGGCGTACGAGATCTTCGAGACGTTGGCGCTGATGATCGTGTGCAGGGAGGACTTCAGCGCCGTACCGGTCTTGCCGACCGCGTTCTTGTAGTACGTCGCGTCGTAGGCGGTGGTCGTCGCCGAGGCGGGGGAGGCCGTGGCGGCCGGGAGGACGATACCGACGAGCACGGCCGACGTCGTGAGAGCGACCGACTTCCAACTGCGTATCCGCGCAGCGGGCATGAGGGGTGTCCCTTCCCAGAGGGCCGCGCAGCACGAGGAGTTGCTTCGGGGAGCCTCGTTCTACGCGGGTTGACTGTGTGGGCAATCGAGAGATTGGCATGGACGGGTCAGTCCATGTGTTACGAAGGGAAGGCGATTTGGTGACGTTCTGGCCAACGGGGCAACCCTCGGGTCCCACGCCCCGCTCGTGTGCCCCGACGCAAGGGAGGCCTCAATCGACGTGCGAAATCAGGCGTGCCGGGCACGTGCGAGGCGGGTCGGCCGACTGTTCGAGCCGCCGGCCGGCTCGCCGGTCGGTCCGCCGGAGTGTGGGGGGCGCCCTATGCCTTCTCGGAGCTGTCCACGATGCTGGTGGGGAGGCGATGGCGCTCAGGGGAGAGATGGGGGACGGAACAGTGGACGACGTGTGGACGGACTCCGCGTCGCGAGCCGGACGCGGCGCCCGCGTATCCGGTCGTGCGAGCAACCCCAAGGGGTGCTCGTCGGTCTTCCCAGGGGTGACCCCGCTGGTACCAGATCCCTCGCGCGGTCCCACCCGTCGTGAACCGCTTACGTCCGCCCACGCCCTCCACCGGAAAGTCATGCTGCGCACCACGAAGAGACCCGGCCCGTCGCACCCGACCGAGACGACGGCCGGATAATTGATATCCATGGTCTCGCGGGTGTTCCCGCGTATACGAAGCGCGTTCGCGTCCGTCGAGTGGCGTCGGCCGAGGGTGATTCTGTGGGCCGCGGCGAGTGTCGCGACCGTCGGATTCATTCTCGCGCTGGAGATCGTCTCTCGTGGCTACGGACTGCCGGGTCCGATCACCAACCAGGCGCGAGAGGTGATATTCGCCCCCAAGTCGGGGCCGTTGCTGTACGCCAGCATGGCGTTGACGATGGTGGTGCTCACCTGGCGGCAACGGTTCATCGCCCTCGGTGTCGCGATCGGGATCGACGTCGTCTTCTTCCTGGTGCGGTGGGCTCTCGACGCCAAGATGATGTTCGGCAACGGCGCGCTGTGGGTGCTGCTGGGCTGCGCGGTCATCGCCGTCACCCGCCGCACCGGCCGTGAACGGGCCCTGCTGCTGAAGGGTGTCGGGCTGGGCCTGCTGCTGGTGGCCGGCCGCAAGACCGGGGACGCCTGGCTGCTGATCACGTCCAAGACCCGCCCGACGGTGCTCGACCCGTATCTGGCGACCGCCGACCACGCGCTGGGCAACCCCTCGTGGCTGGTGGGCCGGATGGTCAGGGCCACCGGCCCGGTCGGCACCCATCTGCTCGACTGGGTCTACATCCAGCTCGCCGTGGCCGCGGTCGGCGTCGCGCTCTACCAGTTGCGCCACGTGGCCGCCGAGCGCCGCTTCCCGCGCCACCACCTGGTGCGCACGTTCCTGGTGATCGGTCTCCTCGGGCCGGGCATCTACATGATCTTCCCGGTGGTCGGACCGGTCTTCGCCTACGGCTCCGGCGCGTTCGGCACCGGCGGCGGGCACTGGGCGCTCGCCGACCTGTGGCCCGACATTCCGCCGCCGGTCGGGGTCCCGCACTCCATGCCGTACGACGAGATCACCCCACGCAACTGCATGCCCAGTCTCCACACGGCGTGGGCCACGGCGATCTTCATCCACTCCCGCGGCGGCCCGCGCCTTCTCCGGTACGCGGGTACGTTCTGGCTGATCGCCACGCTCACCGCGACGCTGGGATTCGGCTACCACTACGGCGTGGACCTCATCGCCGGAGTCGTGTTCACGCTCACCATCGAGGCGGCTCTGCGCACGGTCGACCGCGGCTGGGACCGGTCGGGAACACGGCTGGTCGCCTACGGCGCGACGGTGTTCGTCGCGCTTCTGCTGGCCTATCGCCATCTGCCGCTGGAGATGGCCCGGCACCCGTGGGCGTACGGACCGCTGATCCTGCTGATGATGGCCTCGGTCGGCTACGGCTACGTACGGAACGAACGGCGATGGGACGGGAAGCCCGCGTCGACGGCGCTGCCGGAACGGCCGGCGGAGCGGCAGCCCGAGCTGGTGTGAGACGCGGTTCGGGGGTTTGTCCGGATCACCGGGCGCCGCGCCGAGACCCTCGGCGCGGCGCACCCGGCGCGGCCGGTCCGCTGCGCGGCCCTCAGCCCCGCAGGCGCTCCCGCAGCTCGTCGATGTCGGCCAGGAACCACGTCTGACGATTGCGGTTGCACTCCCGGACGAAGTCCCGCAGCGACGAACTGGCCTCCGTGTAGGGGGAGATGTCGCCGATCACCGCGAGGCGGACGCCGTACTGGACGAACTTCTGGACGATGTCGCCGGCGACGCGCGTGCGCAGCCGGAAGAACGCCTCGTCGAACCGCTCGACGGGGACGACGACCCAGGTGGCGCCCTGGTACCCGGCGTTGCCGATGAGATCCAGGGCGTCGCTCTCGCGGGCGATCGTCTCGCCCTCGGGGCCGCACATCAGCACGGGCACGTCGTGGATCGTCTCCAGGGTGGTCGTCATGACGTCGAGCCTATGGTCCGGCGGCGACCGGGCGACTGGATTCCGCCACCGGTCGCCCGCGGGGAAGCAGGTGCGCGAACTTCTCCGTGGATCGGGGCCCGGTGTCCGGGCTGCGAGAAGCCGCTCCGGCAGCGAGCCCGTACCGATCCCCGATCAGGCGAACACATGTACAACCATCGCGTACTCTCGCGAGTCGACTGAGGTGAATCCGCCCGTGGCGGGTTCCAGTCGCTCAAGGGGATGGGAAAAAAGTAGATGACTCACCGGATATCGGGGGTATCCCGGGTGTCGCGTACGTCCAGAAGTGCGCGTGCGGTAGCTGCGGGGATCGGCGTCGGGATGGTCGTGTCGTCGGCGGCGGTGGCGTTCGCGCCGGCCGCCGCGGCGGCGCCGGCACCGCAGGTCAGTTGTACGTCGAAGCAGGCCGGGCTGGCCGAGAAGCTGCAGAAGGACATCACCGCCGCGCTGGGGAAGCGGAAGGGGACGGTGGCCGTCGGGCTGTCCGAACGGACCACCGGCACCACCTGCACGCTGCGCGGCGACACCGCCTTCGACTCGGCCAGCGTCGTGAAGGTGACCGTGCTCGCCGCGCTGCTGTACGACGCGAAGAAGACGAACAGGTATCTCACCGACCGTGAGACCAAGCTCGCCACCGCCATGATCACCAAGTCGGACAACGCCTCCACCAGCACCCTGTGGAAGCAGCTCGGCATGAAGAAGATCAAGGCGTTCCTCACCGCCGCCAAGATGACCCAGACCAAGCCGGGCGCGGACAACTACTGGGGCCTCACCCAGATCACCGTCCGGGACGAGCAGCGGCTGCTCGCCCTGCTCACCGCGAAGAACACCGTGCTGAGCGACAACGCCCGCGCCTACACCCTGAAGCTCATGAACCAGGTCGTCGCCTCGCAGCGCTGGGGCACCCCCGCCGGGGCCCCCTCCACCGTGAAGGTGCACGTCAAGAACGGGTGGCTGTCCCGCGCCACGCACGGCTGGCGGGTGCACAGCGTCGGCACGTTCACCGGCGGCGGGCGGGACTACACGATCACCGTCCTGACCCACGGCAACCCGGACATGCAGTACGGCGTCAACACCATCCAGGGTGTCGCCAAGGTCATCCACAAGGATCTCGTGCCCGTCGCCAAGAGCGCCTCCGGTGCGCCGAGCGTGCAGCGCTACGTGCCCACCGACCGGCCCCAGGAGGCGACCGTGCCGGTGCCCGAGAACGAGTAGACCGCGGCGAGTGGCATCCGGACGTTCACGGCGAGGCCATCCGCGGATCACCGGCGTCGTCCTACCGTGACGCCATGCCTCTCAGAAGCCTCGTCGCGACCCTGACCGCGGGCCTGACGGCGGCCACCACCCTGGCCGCCGCCGGGCCCGTCCACGCCGGGCCCGTCCACGCCGGCCCGCCGCCGAGCCACGCCTGTT
Source organism: Streptomyces sp. NPDC002324 (assembly GCF_053593335.1). Taxonomy (NCBI): domain Bacteria; kingdom Bacillati; phylum Actinomycetota; class Actinomycetes; order Kitasatosporales; family Streptomycetaceae; genus Streptomyces; species Streptomyces sp. NPDC002324. The sequence goes on along the minus strand of NZ_JBSFCF010000033.1, from coordinate 49,637 downwards.
CGCCGTCCGTGTCGATCGCGGCGTACTCCGACGCCCTCGACAAGACGACCTACGACGGCACCTTCGTCGGGAACCTCTCCGGCCTCGCCGTCGACCACGACGGCTCGCTCCTCGCCGTCTCCGACCGGTCCTCCCTCTTCGCCCTCGACCGCCGCACCCTGCGGCCGAGGAGCGTGGTCCCGCTCGCCTCGGAGGCCGGCGCCGCGCTCGACTCCGAGGCACTGGCCGTCGACCGTGACGGCACCCGGCTCGTCACCTCCGAGACCGAGCCGTCCGTCCGCCGGTACGACCGGGCCGGGCGGCTCCTCGGCACCCTGCCCGTGCCCGCCGCGCTGCGGGTCGCCCCGGCCGGGCGGGCCGTCGCCAACCAGACCTTCGAGGGGCTCACCCTCCTGCCCGGCGGGCGCACCCTGCTCGCCTCGATGGAGGGCGCCCTCGCCGGGGACGCCGCCGGGGTCGTCCGCCTGCAGACCTGGCGGCGGCACGGCCGGGCGGGGGACTTCCGGCTCGCCGCCCAGTACGGCTACCGCGCCGACACCGGACTCGGCGTCGTCGAGGTGGCGGGCCTGCCGGACGGGCGGCTGCTGGTGCTGGAGCGGGGCTTCACCGCCGGGGTCGGCAACACGGTCCGCCTCTACGCCGCCGACCCGCGCCGAGCGACCGACACCGGCGGCGTGGACGTCCTCACCGGCCGGGACGGCGACGGCGTACGGCTCGTCGGCAAGACCCTCCTCGCCGACCTCGCGCACTGCCCCTCCCTCGGCGCCACCGCCAAGCAGCCCCAGCCGAACCCGCTGCTCGACAACATCGAGGGGATGGCCGTCACCGGGCAGTGGCGGCACGAGGCACACGACGGGCACGGACCGGGACGGCTGGACGTGCTGCTGGTCAGCGACGACAACCAGAACGCCGTACAGACGACCCGCTTCTACTCCCTGCGGGTGCTCGTGGGCTGAGCGCCGCCCCCGAATTGTTGCGGCGGGATGAAATCCGCTGCCCCGCGTGTTGGTCTCGTGCGGAGACCAGGACGAACGGAGGGCACCGGCGTGGTAGCGCAACAGGGGGGCGACCGAGGTTGGGCGCGCAGACTCGCCGGATACGCCTGGCGGTACCCCAGGGACGTGATCCTCGCCCTGGGGTCGTCCCTCGGCGGTATGGCCGTGATGGCCCTGGTCCCCCTGATCACCAAGGTGATCATCGATGACGTGATCGGGGACCGGACCCGGGAGATGGCCCCCTGGGCCGGGGCCCTGATCGGTGCCGCCCTCCTGGTGTACGTCTTCACCTACATCCGCCGCTACTACGGCGGCCGGCTCGCGCTCGACGTCCAGCACGACCTGCGCACCGAGATGTACGGGACGATCACGGGCCTCGACGGACGGCGGCAGGACGAGCTGTCCACCGGGCAGGTCGTCGGCCGCGCCACCAGCGACCTCCAGCTGATCCAGGGCCTGCTCTTCATGCTGCCGATGACCATCGGCAACATCCTGCTGTTCCTGATCTCCCTCGTGATCATGGCGTGGCTGTCCCTGCCGCTGACCCTGATCGCGGTCGCCGTCGCCCCCGCGCTGTGGTGGATCGCCCGGCGCAGCCGCGCCAAGCTGCACCCCGCCACCTGGTACGCCCAGGCCCAGGCCGCGGCCGTCGCGGGCGTGGTCGACGGCGCCGTCAGCGGCGTCCGCGTGGTCAAGGGGTTCGGGCAGGAGGACCAGGAGACCGGGAAACTGCGGGAGGTCGGCCGCCGGCTCTACGCGGGGCGGCTGCGGACCATCCGGTTCAACTCCCGGTACACCCCCGCCCTCCAGGCCGTCCCGGCGCTCGGCCAGGTCGCGATGCTGGCGCTCGGCGGCTGGCTGGCCGTGCGCGGGCACATCACGCTCGGCACGTTCGTCGCGTTCTCCACGTACCTCGCCCAGCTCGTCGGCCCCGTCCGCATGCTCGCCATGGTCCTCACCGTCGGCCAGCAGGCCCGCGCCGGCACCGAGCGCGTCCTGGAGCTGATCGACACCGAGCCGGCCCTCACCGACGGGACCAAGACCCTCCCCGCCGACGCGCCCGCCACCGTCGAGTTCGACGACGTGTCCTTCGGGTACGACTCCGAGCGCCCCGTCCTGGACGGCCTCAGCTTCGAGATCCGCCCCGGCGAGACCCTCGCCGTCGTCGGCTCCTCCGGCTCCGGCAAGTCCACCGTCTCCCTCCTCCTCCCGCGCTTCTACGACGTGGCCCGCGGCGCCGTCCTCATCGGCGGCCACGACGTCCGCGAGCTGACCCTCGACTCGCTGCGTGCCGCGATCGGCCTGGTCCCCGAGGACTCCTTCCTCTTCTCCGACACGGTCCGCGCCAACATCGCCTACGGCCGCCCCGACGCGACCGACGAACAGATCGAGGCCGCCGCCCGCGCCGCCCAGGCGGACCGTTTCATCGCCGAGCTGCCCGACGGTTACCTCACCAAGGTCGGCGAGCACGGCCTCACCCTCTCCGGCGGCCAGCGCCAGCGCGTCGCCCTCGCCCGCGCGATCCTCACCGACCCCCGCCTGCTCGTCCTCGACGACGCGACCTCCGCCGTGGACGCCCGGGTGGAGCACGAGATCCACGAGGCGCTGACCCATGTCATGGAGGGCCGCACCACCCTCCTCATCGCCCACCGCCGCTCCACCCTGAACCTCGCCGACCGCATCGCCGTCCTCAACGAGGGCCGCCTCGCCGACATCGGCACCCATGAGGAGCTGGAGGGCCGCTCCGACCTCTACCGCAGGCTGCTCACCGACCCCGACGAACTCGGCGGCGTCTCACCCGGCCACCTCCCCCCGGCCGCTCTCACCAAGGCCGACGACACCCCCGTACGCGACTCGATAAGGGACGAGCTGGACGCCGAGTTCGACGCCGAGCGCGGCATCACGCCCCGGCTGTGGACCGGCGACCGGGAGCCCCGTGACACCGCCTTCGACGGCACCCCCGCCACCCCCGAACTCCTCGCCCAGGTCGAGGCGCTGCCCCCGGCGACCGACGCCCCAGGCGTCGACGAGGCCCGCGCGGTCGCGCCGGAGGAGTCGTACGGCCTGCGGCGGCTGCTGCGCGGCTTCGGCCTGCCCCTGCTGATCAGCCTGGCGCTCGTCGCCGTCGACGCGGGCACCGGCCTGCTGCTGCCCGTGCTGATCCGGCACGGCATCGACGACGGGGTCTCACAGGCGGCCCTCGGCGCGGTCTGGGCCGCATCCCTGCTGGGCCTGGTCGCGGTGCTCGCCCAGTGGGCGGCCCAGATCGGCGAGACGCGGATGACCGGCCGCACCGGCGAGCGCGTCCTGTACTCCCTCCGTCTGAAGATCTTCGCCCAGCTCCAGCGCCTCGGACTCGACTACTACGAGCGGGAGTTGACCGGCCGGATCATGACGCGGATGACGACGGACGTCGACGCCCTGTCGACCTTCCTGCAGACCGGCCTGGTCACGGCCTTCGTCTCCGTCGTCACCTTCTTCGGCATCATGGGCGCCCTGCTGGTGCTCGACGTGGAGCTCGCCCTCGTCGTCTTCGCCACGCTCCCGCCGCTGATCGTCGTCACGTTCTTCTTCCGCCGGGCGAGCGTGAAGGCGTACGAGCTGGCCCGCGAGCGGGTCTCCGTGGTCAACGCGGACCTCCAGGAGTCGGTGGCCGGGCTGCGGATCGTGCAGGCGTTCCGGGGCGAGCGCGCGGGCGGCGAGCGGTTCGCGGTCGGCAGCGACAGCTACCGCCGGGCCCGGGTCCACGGCCAGTGGCTGATCTCCCTGTACTTCCCGTTCGTGCAGTTCCTGTCCTCGGCGGCCGCGGCGGCCGTGCTGGTCGTCGGCGCCCACCGCGTCGACGCGGGCACTCTGACGACCGGTGCCCTGGTCGCCTACCTCCTCTACATCGACCTGTTCTTCGCCCCCGTCCAGCAGCTCTCCCAGGTGTTCGACGGCTACCAGCAGGCCACCGTCTCCCTGGGCCGCATCCAGGAACTCCTCCAGGAGCCGACGTCCACGAAGTCCGCCGCCGAGCCGCGGAAGGTGGGCTCCCTGCGCGGTGAGATCACCTTCGAGGACGTGGACTTCGCCTACGGCTCCGCCGATGGGGAAGCGGCCCTGAGCGGTGTGGCTCTCACCGTCCCCGCCGGACAGACCGTCGCCTTCGTCGGCGAGACCGGCGCCGGCAAGTCGACGCTCGTCAAGCTCGTCGCCCGCTTCTACGACCCCACCGGCGGCCGGGTCACCGTCGACGGCACCGACCTGCGCGACCTCGACCTCACCTCGTACCGGCACCGCCTGGGCGTCGTCCCGCAGGAGGCGTACCTCTTCCAGGGCACGATCCGGGACGCCATCGCCTACGGCCGCCCGGACGCGACCGACGCCGAGGTGGAGGCCGCGTCCCGCGCGGTCGGCGCCCACGACATGATCGCCACGCTCGACGGCGGCTACCTCCACGAGGTGGCCGAGCGCGGCCGCAACCTCTCCGCCGGGCAGCGGCAGCTGATCGCCCTGGCCCGCGCTGAGCTGGTGAACCCCGACATCCTGCTCCTCGACGAGGCGACGGCCGCGCTCGACCTGGCCACCGAGGCCCAGGTCAACCACGCCACCGACCGCCTCGCCGGCCGCCGTACGACCCTCGTCGTGGCGCACCGGCTCACCACGGCCGCCCGCGCCGACCGCGTCGTCGTCATGGACCACGGCCGGGTCGCGGAGGACGGCACCCACGACGAACTCCTGGCGCGCGAGGGCCGGTACGCGGCACTGTGGCGCACGTTCGTGGGCGAGCCGGTTCTGAAGCCGTAGCGGCCCTTCGTAGCCTGTCCCCTTGAGCGCGCAACCGTTCGAGGGGAGTTGTGCGTCCGTACATCAGTACGGGTGTGTGGCGGGAGGGGCTGCAGTGAGCGGGCGTGGGATACGTCGGCGCATGGCGCTCGGACTGGCCGTGCTGACGACCGCCGGGCTGCTGACACTGGCGGGTCCGCCGGCGAGTGCGGAGGCCGCCGCGTCCTGCGGCGGGCGCAAGGTACGGACCCTGACCTTCGCCACCGGCACCGTGCGGGTGTACCGCAAGGGCGGCCGGTACGTGTGCGCCGTGCTCGTGCCCGAAAAGCAGGCCCGCAAGGGGACCCTGCGCATCCGGGCCCGGGGCGGCCAGTGGGTCCGCAACGTCAAGAGCCCCGCCGGTCCCGTGACCGTGCACGCGGGCCGGCGCCCCGTGTGGATCAAGGCGAAGGCAGGCGGCCGGAGTTACGACTCGGGCTGGATCCTGCGCTGAACCGCGCACAGGGTTTTCCCTATCCCGCCCATCTGCCGCCGAAAGCAGTCCAGTTGGCCCCTTTCTTCCCTGGTGCCCCGGCGGTGGCTCCGATAGCTTCCGGCGCACAGCCGCTGCATAGGGGAGAAAACGCATGCGCAAAGCACTCAGGTGGGTGCTGTCGCTCGTGGTGCTCATCGGCACGTTGAGCACGGCGGGGGCGGCCACGGCCGCCGGGTCGGACACCGCTGACATCAAGGACCGACTGCTCGCCATCAAGGGCGTGAGCCTGATCCAGGAGAAGCCGTACCCGGGTTACCGCTTCTTCGTCCTCAACTTCACCCAGCCGGTGGACCACAGGAACCCGAAGAAGGGCACGTTCCAGCAGCGGATCACCGTGCTGCACAAGGACACCGCCCGGCCGACGGTCTTCTACACCGGCGGCTACAACGTCTCCACCAACCCCGGCCGCCGCGAGCCCACCCAGATCGTGGACGGCAACCAGGTCTCCATGGAGTACCGCTTCTTCAACCCCTCCCGCCCCGACCCGGCCGACTGGTCGAAGCTGGACATCTGGCAGGCGGCCAGCGACCAGCACCGGATCTTCAGGGCCCTGAGGAAGATCTACCGGCAGAACTGGATCTCGACCGGTGGCTCGAAGGGCGGCATGACCGCCACCTACTACGAGCGCTTCTACCCGCACGACATGGACGGCGTCGTCGCGTACGTCGCCCCCAACGACGTCGTCAACGATGAGGACTCGGCCTACGACCGGTTCTTCGCCAAGGTCGGCACCAAGGAGTGCCGTGACCGGCTGAACGCCGTGCAGCGCGAGGCGCTGGTGCGCCGTGAGCCGCTGGAGAAGAAGTACGCGGAGGTCGCCGCCGCCGACGGCCTCACCTTCGAGACGATCGGCAGCCTCGACAAGGCGTACGAGGCGGTCGTCCTCGACTACGTCTGGGGCTTCTGGCAGTACAGCCTGCTCGCCGACTGCGACAGCGACGTCATCCCGAAGGACGCCAAGGCCGCGACGGACGACGAGATCTGGACGTCCATCGACACGATCTCCGGCTTCTCCGCCTACGCCGACCAGGGCCTGGAGCCGTACACGCCGTACTACTACCAGGCCGGCACGCAGCTGGGCGCCCCCGACATCACGTTCCCGCACATCGAGAAGAAGTACATCCGCTACGGCTACCAGCCGCCCCGGAACTTCGTCCCGCGTGACATCGAGATGACGTTCCAGAAGAACGCGATGCGGGACGTCGACACCTGGGTCCGGAACAACGCCAAGCAGATGCTCTTCGTCTACGGGCAGAACGACCCGTGGGGCTCCGAGCCGTTCCACCTGGGCAAGAAGGCGCGCGACTCGTACGTCTTCACGGCACCCGGCGCCAACCACGGTGCCAACGTCGCCGGTCTGGTGAAGGCGCAGAAGGACCTCGCCACGGCCCGGATCCTGAAGTGGGCGGGCGTCGCCCCGGCCGCCGTCCAGGCCGACCCCAGCAAGGCGAAGCCGCTGGCGAAGTTCGACTCCAAGCTCGACAAGCGTGACGTCGAGCGGGAGATGACGCTCCGGCCGTAACCCGCCGGAGCTGTGAGCGAGTGGGGCCCGGTCGCCGCCGTCCGGCGGTGACCGGGCCCCACACGTTCCCGGACGTCACACCGGCACCGCGCACCCCACCGGCCGGTCCCCGCCCAGCCGTACGTACAGGTCCGTGGCGGCCGGGCACCGCGCCCTCGTGCCGACGGCCGTCGTCACCTCGTACTCCGGATCGTGCTCGCCCCGGCCGTCACAGGCCGTCTCGCGGACCTCGCCCCGGCCGGAGCCGTAGACGCAGTCACCGACGATGGTGCGGGGGCCGCCCCCGCCGCCGGGGTCGCCCGGGTGGGGCGGCTGGAGCTTGCGCATACAGGCATAGCCCTGCGGCACGGAACCGTCGCCGTCCTCGTCCGCGCCGGACGCGCCGGAGCGGCCGGACCCGCCCGAAGCGGGCCGGGACTCGCTGATGTGGAGGACGAAGTCGGTGGTCGGCGGGCAGAGCGGCCCCTGGCCGACCCGGTCGTCGTGCCGCGCCACGACCCGGGCGGCGGCCCGCTCGCCCGCGCAGGGCACCTCCGTGAAGCTGGTCGTCCCGAACGAACTGCACTCGTCGACCCCGAGGAAGACCGTCCCGTACCCGGACGTCGGCGTGGGCACGGCCGTGGTCGTGGTCGTCGGCTCCTCCGGCTTCTCGCCCACCCCGTCCGGCCAGGCCTGACACCCCGAGAGCGCGGCGACCGCCAGGACGACGGCGGTCACCAGCCCTCCTGCGCGCACCCTTCGAACGCGACGCGTCCCTCGCATGGCCCTCCCCGATGAACCCCGTCCAGCGTGACCTCGGGGAGGGGGGTCACGCCGGACATACCGTGCGCTTTGCGTCACTTGGGGCCGGTGTGCGAATGATGCGGCGTAGGCCCTCTACGTCAGGGTCCGTAGGTCAGGCCATGCCCGATCGGGTACAGCACCAGCGCCGGGTCGTCGGCCCGCTGCACCGGCACCGGCAGCCTGCCGCGCGGCGCCACCCGCCCGGCCAGCACCCGGGCCGCCGCCCGCACCTCCGTGTCCGTCCAGGAGTACGACGCCACGTAAGCCTTCACCGCCGGGAGCTGGGCCACGTCGTACGGGTTGCGGATCGCGACCGCCACCACCGGGACCCCGGTGGCGAGGAGGCGGGTGACGAGGGTCCGCTGGGTGCCGGCCGCCGTCACGTTGTACGTCGCCACGACCACCGCGTCCTTGCCGGCCGCCGCCGCGACGGCCTGGTCGACGACCGCCTGGGTGGGAGCCGTGCCGGTCGACAGCCGGGTCGTCGTGAAGCCGAGGGCGGCGAGTTCGGCGGCGAGGACGGCCGTCGGCGGGCCCGTGGTGCCCGACGGGGACGCCGGGTCGGCGCCGACCACCAGCACGTTCCTGTGCCTGCGGCGGGACAGCGGCAGCAGCGCGCCCTCGTTGACCAGGAGGGTCGTGGTCCGCTCGGCGATCCGGTCGGCGGCGTCGAGGTGCCGCGCGGTCCCCACCACCCGGTCGACACCGGCGTCACTGACGTACGGCCGCTCGAACAGCCCGAGCTTCGCCTTCAGCCGCAGGACGCGCAGGACCGACGCGTCGAGGCGCTCCTCGGTCAGCTCACCGGCGCGCACGGCGGCGAGGACCGCGTTCCACGCCACGTCGATCGAGGGCGGGTTGAGGAGCTGGTCGACACCGGCCCGCAGCGCCAGCACCGGCACCTGGTCGTCGCCGTACTTCTCCCGTACGCCCTGCATGCCGAGCGAGTCGGTGACCACGACCCCGTCGTAGCCCAGCTCGGCGCGCAGGATGCCGGTGAGGATGGGGCGGGACAGGGTGGCCGGGTCGCCGGAGGGGTCCAGGGCGGGGACCATGATGTGCGCGGTCATGATCGAGTCGATGCCGGCGCGGATCGCGGCCCGGAACGGCGGGGCGTCCAGGGCGGACCACTGGGCCCGGGTGTGCTCGATGACCGGGAAGCCGTAGTGGCTGTCGACGGCCGTGTCCCCGTGCCCCGGGAAGTGCTTGGCGGTGGCCGCGACGCCGGCGCCCTGATACCCCTTCACCTGCGCGGCCACCAGCTTCGAGACGGCCCGGGGGTCGGCGCCGAAGGACCGTACGCCGATGACCGGGTTGGCCGGGTTGACGTTCACGTCGGCGACCGGCGCGTAGTCCTGCCGGACACCGAGCGCGCGCAGTTCGGCGCCGCTGACGCGTCCGGCCTCGCGGGCGTCGCTCGCGGAGCCGCCGGCGCCGAGGGCCATCGCGCCCGGCAGCAGCGTGGCGGGCCTGCCGATTCTGGCCACGGCGCCGTGCTCCTGGTCGGTGGAGACGAGCACGGGCAGGCCGCGGGGGAGGGCGAGGGAGGCGCGCTGGATGCCGTTGCTCAGGGCGGCGATCTGGTGGGGGTCGCGGGTGTTGTGCGCCCAGGAGAAGTAGATGATTCCGCCGACCCGGTACCTCGCCAGCAGCTCGGCGGCCGTCCGGACGCCCAGCTCCTGGAGGTTGGCGTCGATGTCGGCCTGGTCGGGCGCGGTCGCCGAGTGCCCGTAGACCCGCATCACGAAGAGCTGGCCGACCTTCTCCTCAAGGGTCATGCGTGAGATCAGCCGGCGGAGTCTCTTGTCGTCGGGGCCGCTGCCGGCCCGCGCGTCGGTGCCGAGCGCCAGGGCCGAGGTGACGCCCGCCGTGGCGGCGAGAACGGTACGTCTGGAGGGCACGTGCGTCGCTCCTTCCGGAGGTGGGGGAGAGAGGGAGCTGCTGCTGACTGCTGGCTGCTGACTGTTGAAGGAAACTTCCAGGTGTCACGATTATCCGGAAAGTTTCTACCGGTCAAGGGAGGGCGCGCGGCGGGGTGGAGTGGGTGCGTTTCGCGCGCGGCGGGGTGGAGTGGGTGCGTTTCGGGTTCCCGTCGTGGGCGGGCGCGGCTCCGGTGGGGCTTCTCGCGCAGTTCCCCGCGCCCCTGAAAGACACAGGACCTGCGGGCCTGAAAGCCCAGGCCCTGAGGCCTGGAAGGCGATGGGTCTGCGGGTCTGGAAGGTGACGGGTTCGCGGGTCTGGAAGGTGACGGGTTCGCGGGTCTGAAAAGCGCTGGGCGCAGCCCCTGCTTTTCAGGGGCGCGGGGAACTGCGCGAGAAGCCCCACCGGGCCGGCAGCCGACAGCCCACCCCCCCGGCCGGCCGGAGGCCTCCGCTACCCTCCCGGCCATGACAGCCTCCGAGCCCACCATCGTCGCGACCTCGGGCGGCCACCGCCTCGGTGACCGCACCCGCGTGACGTTCCACTCCCTGGTGCACCACGCGGTGGAACTGTCGGGCGCGCACGGCCGGCGCCCGAGGGTGATGTACATCGGCACGGCGATCGGCGACGCCGAGCACATGACCGCCCGCATGAGCGAGGCCGCACGCGTGGCCGGCTTCGACCTGACGCCGCTCGCGCTCTTCCCGATGCCCAACATCGAGGACATCGAGTCGGCCGTCCTCGAACAGGACGTCGTCTGGGTCATGGGCGGCTCGGTCGCCAACCTGCTGGCCGTCTGGCGCGTCCACGGCCTCGACCGCGTCCTGCGCCGCGCCTGGGAGTCCGGCGTCGTCCTCAGCGGCGTCAGCGCCGGCTCCATCTGCTGGTTCCGGGGCGGCACGACCGACTCCTTCGGCCCCGAACTCCGCCCCGTCACCGACGCGTTGGGCTACCTCCCGTACGGCAACGGCGTCCACTACGACAGCGACGAGGGCCGGCGCCCCCTGATCCACGCCCTCGTCGGCGACGGCACCCTCCCGGAGACGCACTGCACGGACGACGGCGTCGGCCTCGTCTACCGGGGCACCCGACTGGTGGAGGCCGTCGCCGAACTCCCGGGCAAGGGGGCGTACATCGTGCGGTCGGAGGGTGGCACGGTGAGCGAGGAGCGGGTGGAGCCCCGGCTGTTGCCGGAGCCCCGCCGGTAGGGCCGGTCCGGGACGGTCACCGCAGGGTGAGGGGGGTCTCGGACTCGGCTCGGGAGAGTTTCTGCGGGTTGCGGACGTAGTAGAGGCTGGTGATCCGGCCGTCCTCGACGTGGATCGCGACGATGCCGTCCAGTTCGCCGTCGAGGTGCACGGCGAGAGCGGGGGCGCCGTTGGCGACGGTGGGGACGACCCGGACCGGGAGGTCGTTCTTGCGCAGGCCGCCGAGCAGGAAGCGGGAGACCTTGTCGGCGCCGGTGATCGGCCGGACCGCGGCCTGCTTGATGCCGCCGCCGTCGCCGATCAGGACGACGTCGGGGGCGAGCACGTCGAGGAAGCCCTGCGGATCACCGGTCTCCAGGACACGCCGGAACGAGTCCAGGGCCTTGCGGGTCTCGCCCACGGAGACCGCCTGCCGCGGCCGGCGGGCGTCCACGTGCTTGCGGGCACGGGAGGCGATCTGCCGGACCGCCGCCGGGCTCTTGTCGACGGCGGTGGCGATCTCGTCGTAGCCGAGGTCGAAGACCTCCCGCAGCACGAAGACCGCGCGCTCGGTCGGCGACAGTGTCTCCAGGACCAGCATCAGCGCCATCGACACACTCTCGGCGAGCAGCGCGTCCTCCGCGACGTCGGGCGTGGTGAGCAGCGGCTCCGGCAGCCACGGGCCGACGTACGCCTCCTTGCGGCGGCTCAGCGCGCGCAGCCGGTTGAGCGACTGCCGGGTGGTGATCCGCACCAGGTAGGCGCGCTGGTCGCGCACCTGCGCGAGGTCGACGTCGACCCACCGCAGCCAGGTCTCCTGGAGGACGTCCTCGGCGTCGGCCGCCGAACCGAGCATCTCGTAGGCGACCGTGAAGAGCAGATTGCGGTGGGCGACGAACGCCTCGGTCGCCGGGTCGGTGGTGTGCTCGCTCATGCCTCGATCTTCCTCCCGGCGGTCGCCGGGGCCTCACGGTGCGCCGACTCCAGCAGCCGGCGCCGCTTGCTGCCTCCCGGGATGCGGTGCAGACCGTACGCGCCGGGCTCGCGGGCCTCCCCGTTCAGGTGCTTGATGATGCCCGTGCACACCAGTTCCTTGATCTTGGCGCCGGTGCGGCCGTCGATGTGGAACCACCGCGGTACGTCGTCGCGGTGGGCGAACTGGAAGATGCCCTCCCCACGGCCCAGGCTGATGCACTGCCCGGCGAACAGCTGGTTGAGGGGCGCGGGAGGCTCGCCCTCGATCCGGGCCAGCACCGTGTCGGCGGCCCGCGCGCCCAGCGGGATCGCGGCCTGGCAGCTCATCCGCAGCGGCAGGCCCGACGGCGCCGAGGAGTCGCCGGCGGCGACGATCCGCGGGTCGTCCACGCTGGTCAGCGTCTCGTCCGTGAGCAGCCGGCCCAGCGCGTCGGTGCTCAGCCCGCTGCGCGCGGCCAGGTCCGGCACGCCGAACCCGGCGGTCCAGACGGTCACCGCGCTCGGCACCTCGCGGCCGTCGCCGAGCCGGACGGCCGTGCCCGTCACCGCCGTCACCTTGGTACCGGGGCCGTCGAGCACGGTCACCCCGAGGGCGGCCAGCCGCCGGGCCACCGCGCGCCGCCCCCGGCGGTGCAGGTACGGGCCGAGCACCCCGCCGCACAGCAGGGTCACGGGGCGGCCCTGCTCCGCCAGTTCGGCGGCGGTCTCGATGCCGGTCGGGCCGGCGCCGACCACGGCCACCGGGGCCGCCTGGGCCGTGGCGTCGAGGACGGGCCGCAGCCGCCGCGCCTCCTCCAGGGAGGCGATCGGGTAGGCGAACTCGGCGGCTCCGGGCACGCCCGGGTCGGCGCTGCCGCTGCCCACCGCGTAGACCAGGTAGTCGTAGTCGACCGTGTCGCCGCTCGCCAGGGTCACCCCCCGCTCGGCCGTCCCGATCCGTGTCACGGTGTCGACCACCAGCCGGACGCCCTCGGCCAGGACCTCCCGGTAGTCGACCACCGCGTCGTCGGACCCGCCGACCAGCTGGTGCAGACGGACCCGGTTGACGAAGTCCGGGCGCGGGTTGATCAGCGTCACGGTCACGTCGTCGCGTCGCGTGAGGCGGTTGGCCGCCATGACCCCGGCGTATCCGCCACCGATCACGACCACCGCGGTGTTCTTCGTCATGATGTCTCCTCCGCTTCCAAGGGATTCGACCTCTAGACACCGCCGGGGCGGCGGTTGTGACAACCTGGCGCGGATTTCCCGGAAAAATCTTCGACGGGCCGCTCGGAGCGCTGTCACCACCGCTGGGCACGGCCTCCCGCCTGCTGCTGGGGGGAGGGCTGGGGCTGCGCTTGCGGCCGGCGGGATCGGGGGTCGAAGAGGGAGCCGGCGGAGTCGTCGTCGGGGTGCTGGAGCGGGACGTCGGGGCGGTCGGCGCGCCAGGGCTGCCGCTGGGCGTCGGGCTCGCGTTCCCTGCCGCGGACGGCGGACCGGTCCCAGTCGCCCTCGCCGAGCACGAGCATCGGGTCGAACATCACGACCACCCCCGCGAGCAGCAGGAAGATGACCGGTCCGATGAGCATGGGCAGCAGGATCGAGGTGGGCGACTCACCGGTGAACGTGCCGGGGGCCGTGCCGTGCAGGTGCACCCCCACCGCGGCCATCCCCGTGTAGTGCATCCCGGACACGGCGACCCCCATCACCAGGCTGGCGCCCAGGCTGGTCAGGAAACCCCGGATCGACACGGCCGCCCAGAGCGCGGCGGTCGCGGCGGCGATGGCGATGCCGATGGAGAGGGCGACGACGGCGAGGTCGTAGCGGATGTAGCCGTTCAGCTGTATGGCCGCCATGCCCAGGTAGTGCATGGCGGCCACCCCGAGGCCCGTGACGATTCCCGCCGAGCACAGGGAGGCCGTGCTGACCCCCCGGTAGCCCACGGCGAAGACCCCGATGCCGACGACGGTGACGGCCACGACGAGGCTGAGCACGGTCAGCCCGACGTCGTAGTGGATCTCGCTCTCCTCGACCCGGAAGCCGATCATCGCGATGAAGTGCATCGTCCAGATGCCGCAGCCGATCGACGCGGCCCCGAGGGCCAGCCAACCGGGCTTCCAGGACTGCTCGTTGTAGACCGACCTGACGACGCAGCGCAGTCCGAGCGCCGCGCCCAGGCAGGCCATGACATAGGCGGCCACCGGGGTGACCGCGCCGTAGCTGAAACCGTCGACCGTGCCTTGCATATGCCAAATCCCCCCGGTACATGGCCAGTTGTGCCTGACAGGCGCGGGAGGTAAGTCTGCTGTAAGGGCGGGCCGCAGCGCTCCGTTTTGCAAGAGTTACTGTCGGTACTTGCTCGATACTTGCTCGGCGCGTGATCGACTTTGGGTGAGTCGATACTGATTCGCGGTCAAAATCCGCGCCGAGCAGGGCCGACGAAGGCCTGAGCTTGATCTGCCAAGCTCAGGCCTTGGCTTTACGCGGCGTCGTTGAGGAGCCGTCCGAGGTGTTCCCGGCCCGCCGCCAGCAGCTCCGGCAGCGGCGCGGCCTCCTCGTACCACCGCTTCTCGTACTCCCAGCACAGCCACCCGTCCCACTCCTTGCGGGAGAGCAGGTCGACACACTCGCCGAGCGGGAGGACGCCCGCCCCGAGTGCGAGCGGGGTGGTGTCGTCGGGGGAGGCGATGTCCTTGACCTGGACGTAGCCGAGGAAGGGGGAGAGGGCGGCGTAGGACTCGGCGGGCTGTTCGCCGCCGAGCCAGGTGTGCATCACGTCCCACAGCGAGCCGACGCTGCCGTGGCCGACCGGGCCGAGCACCCGGATCGCGTCGGCGCCGGTGCGGTGCGAGTCATGGGTCTCCAGCAGGACCCGTACGCCCCGGTCGGCCGCGTCCTCCGCCGCCGTGCCGAGCCGCCGCGCCGCGATCGCGTCGGCCTCGTCCGCGCTCTGCCCGCCGGCCAGGTCGGCGCCTGGGAAGACACGGACGAAGGGGGCGCCCAAGTCCCTCGCGAGGTCCAGCAGTTGGCGGATCTCGTCCAGTACGGGGCCGTCGTCGCCCGGCGCGGCGACGCGCGCGTACCCGGCGACCCCCAGGATCTCCACGCCCGCGGCCTTGAACGCGGCGGCCACCTCGGCGCGTTCGCCGGCCCCGATCCCCGGGTGCACCGGTTCCTCGGGATGGGCGCGCAACTCGACGCCGTGATAGCCGTGCGTGACGGCGAGCCGTACGACGTCGGCGATGGGGAGACCGGGGACACCGAGGGTGGAGAACGCGAGTTTCATGCCTTCGGACCGTACACGTCGGCCGGCGCGGTGCGGCACCCCGCCGGGGTGTGGGGGACACGGGTCGGCCGCGGGCCGGGGCCGCGGAACCCGGGCCCCGCGCTCCTCGGCGTGCGCGACCCCCATACCGGCCCCCATACCGGCCCCCATACCGGCCCCCATATCGGCCCCCGTATCGGCCCCCGCATCAGAGATCCCGCCCTTCCAGTGGCTTCGTCGCCGGTCCCTGCACGATCCGGCCCTCGACGTCGAAACGGGAGCCGTGGCAGGGGCACTCCCACATGCGTTCCGCGCGGTTGAAGCCGACCAGGCAGCCCATGTGGGTGCACCGGGCGGAGACGGCGTGCAGCGAGCCGCCCTCGTCCCGGTGGACCGCGCAGTGGCGGCCGCCGACGCGGACGACCGCGCCGTCCCCGGGGGCGATCGCGTCCACGGAGGCGCCCCCGGGCGGGCTGATCCGGTCGCCCACGAAGTGCCGCGCGACCTGGGCCTGGTGCTTGAGGAAGGCCGGCGCCTCCCGCACCGCGCTGAGCACCCGGCGCGGGTCGTACAGATCGCTCCACGCGGACTTGTGCCCGGTGATCAGCCCGGCCAGCAGCCGCCCGGCCATGATCCCGCCGCTCATGCCCCAGCCGCCGAACCCGGTCGCCACCCACGTGTGCCGGCTGCCCGCGTGGAAGAGGCCGACGAGCGGCACGGAGTCGGTGGAGTCGTTGTCCTGCGTCGCCCAGCGGTGGGTGAAGTCCAGCGGACCGAAGCGCTCGACCGCCCAGTCCGCGAGGAGTTCGAACCGTGCCTCGACGCCGGCCGTGCCCGGGGTGAAGTGCTCCCCGGTGACGATCAGCAACCGCCGCCCGTCCCCGTACGGGGCGGTCCGCGCGGAGCGGGTCCGCTGCTCCTGGGTGATGTACATGCCGTGCGGGTCGGCGCCGGCCGGGACCGGCGCGGCGAGCACGAGTTCGCGGCGGGGGGAGAGCCGGGTGAACAGCAGCGCCCGGTCGAAGACGGGGTAGTGCGTGGCGATCACCACGTCCTCGGCGGTCACCGTGAACCCCGCCTCGGTGGTCAGCCGGCACGGCGAGCCCTCCTTGAGCCGCACCACCCGCGTCCGCTCATGGACCGACGCGCCCTGCCGCACCAGATCCTCCACCAGCGCCAGCAGGTACTTACGGGGATGGAACTGGGCCTGGTCCGCCACCCGCACCGCCCCCGCGACCGGGAACGGCAGCCCCGTCTCCGTCACGAACTCGGCCGGCAGCCCGGCCTCCCGCGCCGCCTCCGCCTCGGCCCGCAGCTCCGCGACGCGCCCCTCGTCCTCGGCGTAGGTGTAGGCCGCCGCGTCCTCCCAGTCGCAGTCGATGCCCAGCTCCTCCACCAGCGCGGCGGCATGCCGGACCGCCTCGTTCTGCGACCGCGCGTACAGTGCGGCCGCCTCGGCGCCCCGGGTCCGCCGCAGCCGGTCGTAGATCAGCGTGTGCAGCGCCGTCACCTTGGCCGTGGTGTGCCCCGTGACCCCCGCCGCGACCCGGTCCGCCTCCAGCAGCGCCACTCGCCGCCCCCGCCGCGCCAGCTCCCACGCGGTACTGATCCCCGCGATGCCCGCGCCCACCACCGCCACGTCGACGACCAGGTCCCCGTCCAGTGCCGGGTGCTCGCCCTCGTGCGGCGCGCTCTCGATCCAGTACGACCGCTGCTCGGGCCGTGTGTGCTCCTCGGGCTGCATGGCTTCGGGGTCCTTTCAGGAGGGCGGCGGCTGCTCAGGAGGGCGGCGGCTGGGCGGGGCGGGAGTCGTCCGGGTCGGCCGTCCGCGGCTGGGCACGGCGACGATGGCTGGTGTCGCACCACGGGTAGATCCGGCTGCGGCGGCAGGTGCACAGGGCCACGCAGAAGCGGTCCGACGACACGGTCGTCCCGTCGTCCAGGGTGACCTCGACCGGCCCCTCGACCAGCAGCGGGCCGGGGCGCTGCAGGGTGACACGGCGGCGTTCAGCGGGGACGTTCGGCACGGATGACCACCAGTTCTTCCTTCTCGTCGCCCTCGGCACGGCCCTCGGCCCCCAGCAGCCCGCGCCCGCGCAGCCAGTCGCTGCGCTCCCGCAGGACGGGTCCGAACGCGACCCGGCGGTGCTCCACGACATCGGCCCGCAGCCCTGCGGCCCCCAGCTGCGTCAGCGTCCGCTCCGCGTCGCTCAGCGCCGAGTGCACCAGCAGCAGCACCCCGCCTGGCCGCAGCAGCCCCGGTGAGTCCCGGCAGATCCGGTCCAGCAGGAGCCGGCCGTCCCGTCCGCCGTCCCAGGCCCGCGCGGCTCCCCGCACGCGGCCGAGCCTGTCGGGCCTCGGCGCCGCGCCGGGACCCTGACCGGGCCCCCGCCGTCGCCTCGGTTCCGGGCCCGGCACGTACGGCGGGTTGGACAGGATGAGGTCGAAGGACCGCTCGGACACCGGGCCCAGCAGGTCGCCGCGGACGACCGTCAGCGGCAGCCGCGCCAGCACGGCGTTGACCCGGGCGTTGAGCACCGCCCGCCGGGAGATGTCGACGGCCGTGACATCCGCGCCCCGCCGCGCCGCCGCGAGCGCGACGGCGCCCGTCCCCGTACCGACGTCCAGGACACGGGCCCGCGGGGCGAGAGGTTCGCGCCCCAGGGCGTGGACCAGGAGTTCGGTGTCGTCCTGCGGGGAGTAGACGCCGGGCAGGGACACGGGGAGCGAGAGAGGGAGGGGAATCACGGGGATGGGCCTCCAGGCGGGTGCGTCGGCGGGAGCGCGGACGGAGATCGGCGTCGTCAGACCGGCGTGCGCAGGGACGAACGGCCCGCCCGCCACGCTCCGAGGAGACGGCCGGCGAGGGCGTCCTCCAGATGGTTGGTGGCATCGACGCCGAAGGCCACGTCGGCGTCCAGCTGCGGCTCCTCCTCCAGCAGCCCGGCGACGACGTCCCGCCGGACGATCTGCTCGTGTACGGCGTCGGCCTCCACGTGCTCGTCGTAGAAGTGCTCGGCCGCGGGGCCGGCCCCGGTGCGCCGCATGGCACGGGCGAGCCGCCGGGATCCGGGGGAGGAGGTGATCTCGACCGTCGCGAAGTGCCCGACCAGGGCGCCGCGCAGGGCGCGGTGCAGCCCGAAGAGGGACATCAGGTTCACCAGGGCGAGCGCCTCGGCACCGGCCGCGTCCACATAGCGGCCGTACGCCGGGTCGAGGTCGAGGTCGGTCATGAGGTCGGCGAAGAGACGAGCGTGCACCCGTTCGGCCCGCCCCCCGCCGAACTCGTCGAACTCCACCGCCGCCATCCCCGCCTTCGCCCGCCCCCACAGCCGGGGCAGCACCCAGGCGTGCGGGTCGGCCTCCTTCAGGTGGTACAGCGAGCGCTGGGCCGCGTACTCACGCACCTGCCACAGCTCGCCCTCGTCCTGGAGGAAGTCACCGACCCCGCCGCCGTCGTCGGCCGCCGGTTCCACGAGCAGGTCGTCCAGCGCCTCCTCGGCGCTCACGTGTTGGGTCGCCCGATCGCGCAGCGACTCCAGGAACGGCCACTCCAGGGCCGCCCGGCAGCGCAGCAGTTCCGGGTCCCATTCGAGGCCGGCGTCGACGCCGGCGAAGCCCCGGTAGTGCAGCTCGTAACAGAGGTACAGGGCCAGCTGGAGATCCTCCCCGAAGGGGTCGGCCCCGGCGATCGCCCGACTGTCGGGCGGGGGACCCTCGCCCCGCAGGAACGCCACGACCGCAGCCGAGATCGGCCCCCTGCTCTCCGGCAGCGCCGGTTCTGCCACCCGAGTCTCCATGGGCGCCGGGTACCCGTGATGCATGAGTTCTCACCTGTACGTCCCTGCTCACGGCGGTGCCGGGCGGTCGAGAGGCGGGGGGCGCCCACGGCGCCCACGGCGACGGGGGCTCCTTCAGGGGAGCCCCCGTCCTCGGCCGCCGCCGCGGCCCGCGGTCGGCGGGTCCGAGGGGACCGCACGCCGTTCCGGGCCACCGGCCGTCGGCCGTACGCCTACGCGCGCCGCGCGACCGCGGGGGCCGTCGCGCTACGCGACCTCAGACGCCGTCGCGCTGCGCCGGGCGCCGCGTCTCCTGCGCACGCCCCTGCACCTTGGCCTTCATCTTCTTGGCCTCACCGCGCACCTGCTGCATCTTGCCCTCGGCCTGCTGCTCGCGGTTGCCGGTGACCTTGCCGGACATCTCCTTGGCCTTGCCCTTGATCTTGTCCATGCTGCCCTTGTCCTTGGCGGCCATGGTTCCTCCTCTTCGATGGTGGGGGAGAGGCGAATCGGCTCTCCCGCCCAACGTAGGACGGACCGGTGACTGTCGCGCGCCGAAGCGTCACTTTGCGTGAGGGGTGGCTCGGGGGTCGTACGTCGGCCCACGCGTCGAACCCGTCCCGTCGCCCCGGATCTCCTCGCGGCGGAGCCGCCGGCCCACCGGCGAAGTCCGCTCGGGCGTGGAGTCCTTCCTCCTCCTGGTCTCGCCTTCGCCCCGTTCCTGGCACCGTGGGTCGTCGCGGCCACGACCTCGGCACTCGCGATGCGCGCGCATCGCCGGGAGAAAGGCGGCGGACGGCGCCTGCCGGACGCCGGTTCGTGCGTCCTGCTCACCGTGTCGGCCGCGACGATCGCCCTCGGCGCTTACGGGGTCGGGGTGATGTCAGGCTTCTGCATCCTCGACCCCGAGACGACCGACCGACCCTACCCGCCCCGGCCGACCCTGCCCGCCCCGACCGACCCTGCCCGCCCCGGCCGACCCCCGCCCCGGTCCCGTCCCGACCGGCCGCCCCCGCCCCGCTCGGCCCGCCCTCAGCCCTTCCGAGGCCCCCCGCTGGATCCCCGCACCATCAACTCCCCCCGCACCGTGGCGATCCCCCCGGGCGGCGGCTCCTCGCGGCCCATGGCGATGCGTCCGGCACGGGCGCCCGCCTCCGTCAACGGCAACCGCACCGTCGTCAGCGCGGGCACCGCGTCGATGCTGAAGGGGAGGTCGTCGAAGCCGGCCACGGAGACGTCGTCCGGGATGCGCAGACCGGAGTCGCGCAGGGCGGCGCACGCCCCCAGCGCGACCGTGTCGTTGGCCGCGACCACGGCCGTCAGCGACGGGTCGCGCCGCAGCAGCTCCAGCGTCGCCTCGTAGCCGGAGAGGCGGTCGTAGCGCCCGTACACCGTCCACCGGGGGTCGTCCTCGATGTCCGCGGCGGCCAGCGCCGCGCGATGGCCCTCCAGACGGTGCCGGGTGGTCGTCCGCTCCTGCGGCCCGGCGATGTAGCCGAGCCGCCGGTGCCCCAGCCCGATCAGGTGCTCGGTGAGCCGCTGCCCGCCGCCCCGGTTGTCGAAGGTGATCGCGATGGCCTCCGGCGTCGGCGGCCGCCCGCACAGCACCACCCGCGTCCCGGCCTCCGACAGCTTCCGCAGCTTGTTGCCGACGGCCGTCAGGTGCGCGGGATCCTCGATGGCCCCACCGGTCAGTACGACGGCGGCGGCGCGCTGGCGCTGCAGCAGCGTGAGATAGGTCAGCTCGCGCTCCGGGGAGCCGCCCGTGTTGCACACCACACCGAGCCGCTCCCCGCCCGCACGCCCGCCAGGACCGCCGATCTCGGACTGGATGGCCGCGGCCATGATCCCGAAGAAGGGGTCGGCGATGTCGTTCACCAGGATGCCGACCAGGTCGGAGGTGGCGGCGGCGAGCGCGCTGGCGGGGCCGTTGAGGACGTAGTCCAGCTCGTCCACGGCCTTCAGCACCCGCTCGCGCGTGGTCGCGGCCACCGGGTAGTTGCCGTTCAGCACCCGGGAGACGGTCGCGGGCGACACCTGCGCACGGGCCGCCACGTCCGCCAGGGTCACAGTCATCGTTGCTCGTCCTCCGGTGCGCGTGATGTTCGGGCTGTCGGGGAACCTTACGACCGCGATCGCCGTTCGCCCCCTCGAACAACTCGACCCCCTCGCGGTCTTGTATAGACCGCTGCCCAGAGGCTAGCTTCTAGTTGGATAGAAAGCGCTTGCTGTGACGCTCACCCTTTCGTCGGGCGTACGCGGCGCCGGACGCGTACGCAGACACGAACGCACACCAACGAAAGGACCGGCCGTGACACGCAGAACCGTACGGATCGCCATGAACGGCGTGACCGGACGCATGGGCTACCGCCAGCACCTCGTCCGCTCCATCCTCGCCATCCGCGAGCAGGGCGGTCTGGACCTCGGCGACGGCACCGTCCTGTGGCCGGAGCCGATCCTCGTCGGCCGCCGCGAGCACGCCCTGAAGGCACTCGCCGAGCAGCACGGCCTGGACCCGGAGAACGTCTCCACGGACGTCGACGAGGTCCTCGCCGACCCGACCGTGGAGATCTACTTCGACGCCCAGGTCACCTCGGCCCGCGAGGAGGCGATCAAGAAGGCCATCGCCGCCGGCAAGCACATCTACACCGAGAAGCCGACCGCCACCGGCCTCGACGGCGCCCTGGAGCTGGCCCGCCTCGCGAACGCCGCCGGCATCAAGCACGGCGTCGTCCAGGACAAGCTGTTCCTGCCGGGCCTGCTGAAGCTCAAGCGCCTCATCGAGGGCGGCTTCTTCGGCCGCATCCTCTCCATCCGCGGCGAGTTCGGCTACTGGGTCTTCGAGGGCGACTGGCAGGAGGCCCAGCGCCCCTCCTGGAACTACCGCGCGGAGGACGGCGGCGGCATCGTCGTCGACATGTTCCCGCACTGGGAGTACGTGCTGCACGAGCTGTTCGGCCGTGTGAAGTCCGTCCAGGCCCTCACCGCCACGCACATCCCGCAGCGCTGGGACGAGCAGGACAAGCCTTACGACGCCACCGCCGACGACGCCGCCTACGGCATCTTCGAGCTGGACGGCGGCGCGATCGCCCAGATCAACTCCTCCTGGGCCGTCCGCGTCAACCGCGACGAGCTGGTGGAGTTCCAGGTCGACGGCACCGAGGGTTCGGCGGTGGCCGGTCTGCGCAACTGCCGGGTCCAGCACCGCTCCGCCACCCCCAAGCCGGTGTGGAACCCTGACATCCCCGCCACCTACTCCTTCCGCGACCAGTGGCAGGAGGTGCCGGACAACGCCGAGTTCGACAACGGCTTCAAGGCGCAGTGGGAGCTGTTCTTCCGGCACGTCTACGCCGACGCGCCCTACCACTGGGACCTGCTGGCCGGCGCCCGCGGCGTCCAGCTCGCCGAACTGGGCCTGAAGTCCTCGGCCGAGGGCGTCCGTCTCGACGTACCGGAGATCCAGCTGTGACGATCCAGCTCCCGGACGGTAACGGCGCGTTCAAGGCCTACACCCCCCGTACCGAACCCCTGGTGGTGTCCCCCGGCACCCCCCTCACCTCCCGTACGGTCTTCTCGGCCGCGCACGTCGTCGCCGACCCGTACGCGGACGTGTCCCCGGACTCGCCCGCCGCCGTCGACTGGGACGCCACCCTCGCCTTCCGCCGCCACCTGTGGTCGCACGGCCTGGGCGTCGCCGAGGCGATGGACACCGCGCAGCGCGGCATGGGCCTCGACTGGGCGGGCGCGGCGGAGCTGATCCGCCGCAGCGCCGCCGAGGCCAAGGCCGTCGGCGGCCGGATCGCCTGCGGTGTGGGCACCGACCAGCTCACCGACCCGGCGGCGGCCTCCCTGCCGGAGATCCGCAAGGCGTACGAGGAGCAGCTGGCGCTCGTCGAGGAGTCGGGCGCCCAGGCGATCCTGATGGCCTCGCGCGCGCTGGCCGCCGCCGCGACGAGCCCCGAGGACTACCTGGAGATCTACGGACACCTGCTCCGCCAGGCCGGCGAGCCGGTCGTCCTGCACTGGCTCGGCCCCATGTTCGACCCGGCGCTGGACGGCTACTGGGGTTCGTCGGACCTCGACGCGGCCACGGAGACCTTCCTCGCCGTGATCGCCGCCCACCCCGACAAGGTCGACGGCATCAAGGTCTCCCTGCTGGACGCCCAGCGCGAGATCGACATCCGCCGCCGGCTCCCGCAGGGCGTCCGCTGCTACACGGGCGACGACTTCAACTACCCCGAGCTGATCGCGGGCGACGACAAGGGCTTCAGCCACGCGCTGCTCGGCATCTTCGACCCGCTGGGCCCGCTGGCGGCGCAGGCGGTCCGCGTCCTGGACACGGGTGACGCGCAGGGCTTCCGGGACCTCCTGGACCCGACCGTGGAACTCTCCCGCCACCTCTTCCAGACCCCCACCCGCTTCTACAAGACGGGTGTCGTCTTCCTGGCCTGGCTGGCCGGCCACCAGGAGCACTTCACGATGGTCGGCGGCCTCCAGTCGGCCCGCTCCCTCCCGCACTTCGCCCGCGCCTACGAACTCGCCGACGGCCTGGGCCTGTTCCCGGACCCGGCGCTGGCCGAGGCCCGGATGAAGAACCTGCTCTCCCTGTACGGAGTGGCCCAGTGAGCGCCATCGGAGATCTGTCCCGCTTCTCCATCAACCAGATGACGGTCAAGCAGCTGTCGCTGCCCGAACTCGTCGCCGGTTGCGTCGAGTTGGGCATCACGGGCGTGGGCCTGTGGCGGGAGCCGGTGGCGGAGCACGGGCTGGACGCCACGGCCAAGCTGGTCCGCGACGCGGGCCTCGCGGTCACGACCCTCTGCCGGGGCGGCTTCTTCACGGCGATCGACCCGGCCGAGCGGGCGGCGGCGCTGGCCGACAACCGCAAGGCGATCGACGAGGCGGCGACGCTGGGCACGGACACCCTCGTCCTGGTCTCGGGCGGCCTCCCGGCGGGCTCGAAGGACCTGCACGGCGCGCGGGAGCGCATCGCCGACGCGCTGGCCGAACTGGGCCCGTACGCGGCGGCGAACGGCGTCCGGCTCGCCATCGAGCCGCTCCACCCGATGTTCGCCTCGGACCGCTGCGTGGTGTCGACGCTCTCCCAGGCGCTGGACATCGCGGAACGCTTCCCGGCCGACCAGGTGGGCGTGACCGTGGACACCTACCACATCTGGTGGGACGACACGGCCCCGGCGGCGATCGCCCGCGCGGGCGCCACCGGCCGCATCCACACCTTCCAACTCGCCGACTGGATCACCCCGTTGCCCCAGGGCGTCCTCACCGGCCGGGGCCAGATCGGCGACGGCTCGATCGACATGCGCGAGTGGAAGTCCTACGTCGAGGCGGCGGGTTACACCGGCCCGATCGAGGTGGAGCTGTTCAACGACGAGCTGTGGGCGGGCGACGGGCATGAGCTGCTCGCGCGGACGGCCCGGCGGTTCGTGGAACACGCGGCGTGACGTCCGGGCGGCGGGCCGGGGCACCATGCTCCGGCCCGCCGCCCGGGTCAGACCTGTCGGACCTCGACCTGCTTGCCGCAGAGCGGCTTGAGGTCGTCGAGGTCGGAGGTGAGGACCGTCACCGGCGGCTGCGCCGCGCGGGCGGTGGCGGCGACGATCGCGTCCAGGGCGTACTTGTGCCCGCCGGTCCTGCCGCTGTCCTTCATCCGGGTGATGGCCTCTTTTGCGGTCTCCTTGGTGACCGGCTCCACGACGAGCCGGGAGAGGGCCCAGGCGAGGCGGGCGGTGTGCGCCCCCTGGGGATCGGCTTCCACGATCGTGGCCGCGCTGGTGATGACCCTGACGTCCCGCTTGGCGGCGACGGCGAGCCTGGCGGTCATGGTGCGATCGCCACGCAGGTACAGGGACAGGGCTTCACTGTCGAGCACCCAGGTGCCGCTCACGCCACCGCCCGGTCGCCCCGGCCGCTGCCGAACATCTCGCGCTCGGCCGCGTCGATCTCCTCCTGGGTGAGGGGGCCGTGCAGCTCCTCGTTCGCGGCGATGAGTTCGTCGAGCTGGTCCCGCTCGATCTGCCGCTGGATCGCGGCCTCCACGTAGGCCGAGATGCCGCGCTTGCCGACGCGTGAACGGAGGGCCGCGATGGTGCCCTCGTGTACGGAGACCGAGACGGACTTGGTCGGGCCCTCGCCGGGCCCGTAGGCAGGTTCACTCACCCACCCAATCTAGCAAAAGTTCTATTAGAGCGTTCTGTCGCGTAGCGCGCCTGTCCACAGCGGCCGACCCATGCAGGGGATCGACGACGTCTACCCCACCTCCCGCGCCGCCCGCTCCCGCGCGCGGAACTCCGTCGGCGACACCCCGTACGCGCTCCGGAACGCCCGCGTGAAGTCGGAGGGGCGGGGCATCCCCCAGCGGGTGGCGATGGTGTGGACGGGGGTGGTGGTGAGGCCGGGGTCCGCCAGGTCGCGGCGGGCGCCTTCCAGACGCTGGACGCGGATCCAGGCCGCGACCGTCTCGCCCGGGGTGCCCTCCTGGAAGACCCGGTGCAGATAGCTCAGCGAGATGTGATGAGCCGCCGCTATCACCGTCGGGGTCAGCTCCGGGTCGTGCAGGTTCTGCCGGATGAACGCCCGTATGCGGGTCACGAGGGCCCGTCGGCGCGTCTCCGGCGGCAGCGCCTCCTCCGCCTCCAGCACCTGCGCGAACCAGGCGGCCAGCAGATCGATCAGTACGGTGCCCAGGCGGGGCGCGTCGGCCGGCTGGAGAGTCTCGGCCTGCTGCTCCAGACCGGTGAGAAACCCGGTCAGCAGCGCGCCCACCCCCTCCCTCGCCGCCAGCCGCCTCCCCAGTAACTGCTGGACGCGGGCGGGCTGCAGAGGCAGCAGCGCCTTGGGGAAGTCCAGGCCCACCCCCCAGATCACCTGACGGCCCAGGCCGGCCGGCGCGTGGACTTCGTACGGCCGCGACGTGTCACTCAGCCACAGGTCGCTCGGACCGTACGCCTCGGTCCGCCCCGCATGCTCGAACCCCAGCCCGCCGCCGAGCACCAGTGACAGGTGGTACATCTCCGGGTCGGACTGCCGCACCAGTTTCTCGGTACGCCGGAAACCTGTCACCAGATGCGCCGTCGGCCACACCATCACCGGGCCCAGCTCCATCAGCCGCTGCCGCGCCCAGAAGTCGTCGGCGAACTCGCAGCTCATGTGGCTGGGGGCGATCGCCCGGTGCATCAACTCGCTCCAGTAGTCGAACCGGTGCTCCTTGGGCACGTCGTCGCTCCGGAAGACCGTTCCGATCATGACGTGGGTCAGCCCTGGGAGGCGTACGGGACGAACTCGGCCCAGGCGGCGGGGGAGAGGGTGAGCCGGGGGCCGGTGGTGTCCATCTTGGAGTCGCGGACGTGGATGGTGTGGGGGAGGGCTACGGCCACTTCGACGCAGTCGTCGCCGTCGCCGCCGCTGTAACTGCTCTTGAACCACGTCAGTTCGGAGCTGCTCATCAGTTTCCTCGCATCCGCCGCAACAGGCTCACGGAGTCTTCGGAGGTGAGAGCCTGTGATCGCATCCTGGCATATCGCCGTTGCAGGACGCTGACCTCTTTCGCGTCGGATACGAGCAGGCCGCCTCGCTGTCCTTCACAGTAGCCGTACCAGCGGTTTTCCGAGGTTTCCAGCAGGCGCATGGGGCCATCGAGCCCAGCGTGAGTCTCCCGTACCTGCGGCATGACCTGAATCTCGATGTTCCGCAGTTCGCCGATCTCCAGCACGTGATCGATGAGCTCGCGTGTCACCGCCGCGCCGCCCGTACGCCGAATGAACAGCCCCTCCTCCAGGATGAAGCTGAACTCGGTGTTCGGCCGCTCTCTCAACAGCCGCTGGCGCTCTGCCCGAGCCAGCCACTGGGCCTCGACCTGTTCATCGCCCAGCGGCGGCAACTGGTTGTCGAACAGCGTCCGGGCGTACGCCTCCGTCTGCAACAGCCCAGGAATGAGGCGGCACTCGTACGTGTGCAGAACGATCGCCGCCGCCTCCAATCCCGCCCACTTCCTGAACCAAGCCGCCAACCCCGGCTGCCGCCCCAGATGCTGAGCCGCCCGGATCAGCGCACCCGTGTCCCCCAGCTCCCGGTCAACCCCCTCCACGAATGCCGCGTCCGGCATCCTCCTCCCCAACTCCACCGAAGCCACCATGTGCTTGGAGTAGCCGACCGCGTCGGCCAGCTCCTCCCGGCCCAGCCCCGCGTGCTCCCGCAACGCCTGGACCATCGCCCCGAACGTCCGCAGGCTGTCGGACGCCTCCGGCTCCCCGCCGCCCAGTCCCGTCGCCGTCATGCCGCCGCTGTCGGCCACCATGGGCCACCTCCCGCGCACCCGCCCGCCGAACCACACCGTTCCCCACCCATGGTCACAGCACGTCACCAGTACCGTCCAGTGAGTAACCGCGTACGCTGCCTCGGCGTACGCGGCGCGTAGCTGGCGAACCGGCCTCCCCGCAGGCCACATTGGCGTCATGACCGCACCGCCCGCCGCGCGCCACACGCTGACGGCACCGACGTTCACGCAGCGCTTCAGCTCGACCCCGCTGGGCGCCCGCCTGGCCCGGCACCTGGCCCTGAACCAGCTGCACGCGTGGGGCATCCGGTACGGCTCGGACCCCTCCGACCGGGCGGCGGCGGTCGTGGCCGAGCTGGCCGCGAACGCGGTGACCCACGGCCGCGTCCCGGGCCGGGACTTCGAACTGCGCCTCTCCCTGCCCACGGGTTCGCTCCGCATCGAGGTCACCGACACCCGCGCCGAACGCCTGCCGCCACGCCCCGGCGCCGTACTGCCCGCCCGCCCCCTGGACGAGGGCGGGCGCGGTCTGGTCCTGGTCGACGCGCTGGCCGACCGCTGGGAGGTCCAGGACGGCAGACCGCCCGGCAAGACCGTCCTCGTCGAGATCGACCTGCCGGACTGGCGGTCCCTGATGAGACGGCTCCCCGAACGCCGGCCGTGCAAGAGGCGCGGCTAGCGGGCCTGTCAATCCGGCTCTTTACGGGTGTGGGCCGATGTGAAGTCGCCCTACCGTTTGCATCCAAGCACCTCGGCCTTCGTGCGGCGCCGGGCGCACCCCGGGGACAGATCTGCCGCACGTCGTCCGTTCCACGACGATTGAGGGGGCATGCATGACGCGTACGCCGATCCGGAGAAGGGTCGCAGCGGTAGCCGCGACCGCGTTGTTGGCGCTCGGTACGGGAGTACTGTCGGCGTCGCCGGCCTCGGCGGCCCCCGCAGGCTGTCCGTCCGGCGCCGCGTGCATCTACGGGGGACCCAACAGCAGCGGTGGCGTGACCAACCAGTACTGGTCCCGAGGGGTTCACCAGCTCCGCAACCAGGTTGGCGTCCACACCGTGTTCAACAACCAGACGGACGGCTGGAAGTTCCATCTGTGCCATGGCTGGAACGGCGAGAACTGCGACTGGACCTTCTATCCGGGTGCCTGGGATGACGTCGATCTCACCACGTACAACTCCGTCATCGTCACCCCGTAAGGTGTCGCGGCAGTCCCGGGAGTGAGCAGACCTCCCGGGACTCACGCGTCTTCACGCTCCGAAGGCCCACCTCGCACTTGCGCGGGCTTGAGCGAGCCCGACCGGGCCGCCCCGAGGCCGCCGGTGTCCCGGGCGGCGGGGTCCCAGGGCGGCGGGCTCCCCGACCACCGCCACCGTCACGTGGTGACCGTCAGCAACTCCCGCTGTTCCTGCGGCAGTTCCACCCGGTCCGCGAACAACAGCGCGTGCCCCGGGTCGAAGACCAGCGCCACCTCGCCCGCCAGACCTCCGTTGCCGCTCAGCACCTGCACCACCTGGTCGCCGAGGCGGACGTCGTACTCGTAGCGGGAGCCGACGTAGGAGCTGGTGATGACCTGGGTGTCGAGGCGGTTCATGCCCGACGGGGTCTCGGCCGAGGCGACGACCTCCAGGCGTTCGGGGCGGACCGCGACCGTGACCGAGTCGCCCGTCGGGACGCGCCGGTCGCTGTCGACCCGGACGACCTCCCCGCCGGCGTCCAGGAGCACGGTGTGCCGGGTGCCATCGACGCTCACGACCTTGCCGGTGAGGAAGTTGCAGCGGCCGACGAAGGCCGCCACCGCCGGCGCGGCGGGCTTCTCGTAGATCTCGTGCGGGGTGCCGATCTGGATCATGTTGCCGCCCTCCATGACCGCGATCCGGTCGCTGAGCGCCAGCGCCTCGTCCTGGTCGTGGGTGACGTAGACCGTGGTGATGCCCAGCTCCTCCTGGAGCCGCTTGAGCCAGGCGCGGGCCTGCTCACGGAGTTTCGCGTCCAGGTTGGAGAGCGGTTCGTCGAGCAGCAGGACGGTCGGGGAGTAGACCAACGCCCTTGCCAGGGCCACGCGTTGCTGCTGGCCGCCGGAGAGCTGGTGCGGGTAGCGGCCGCCGAGCGCGGCGAGGCCCACCTTGTCCAGGGCGTCGTGGATCAGCGTCCTCTGCTGGTCCTTGGGGACCTTGCGGATGTTGAGCGGCAGGGCCAGGTTCTTCGCGATGGTCATGTGCGGCCAGAGCGCGTACGACTGGAAGACCATGCCGAGGTTGCGCTCCTCGGGGGGAAGGAAGATCCCCGCGCCCGCGTCCACGAAGGGTCTGCCGCCCACCGCGATCGAGCCCTCCGTCGGCTGCTCCAGGCCCGCGATGCAGTTCAGCGTCGTGGACTTGCCGCAGCCGCTCGCGCCGAGCAGCGTGAAGAACTCGCCGTCCCTGATGGTGAAGGTGACGTCC
Organism: Streptomyces sp. NPDC002324; assembly: GCF_053593335.1. Lineage (NCBI taxonomy): Bacteria > Bacillati > Actinomycetota > Actinomycetes > Kitasatosporales > Streptomycetaceae > Streptomyces > Streptomyces sp. NPDC002324. Next base: position 20,192 of record NZ_JBSFCF010000033.1, on the reverse strand, counting down.
CGCAGGACGGAGTTGTCGCCGAAGGTCTTGGCGAGGTTCTTGACGGTCACCTCAGGCATGGTGCTTTCCCTTCATGAGCAGTCCCGCGAGTGCGACGAAGACCGCGGTGATGCCGATCTGGAGGGTGGCCAGCGCGGCGACGGATCCGGCCCTGCCCTGCGTCCAGAGGCTGAGCATGGTGGTGCCGAGGATGTTGTTGTCGGCCGAGGAGAGGAAGACGGCCGGGGAGTACTCCTTGAGCATGATCACGAAGGTGAGCACGAGCGCTCCCGCGAACGCCGGTGTGATCAGGGCCCGCAGGACACGGAAGAAGGTCATCAGCCAGTCGGCGCCGGAGACCCGGGCCGCGTTGTCCAGCTCGCCGCCGATCTGCATGATCGCCGGGGCGACCGAGCCGAACGCGCTGGGCAGGGCCCGCATGCCGAAGGCGATGACGACGGCGTAGAGCGTGCCCTGGAGGACCGAGCCCATCCCGAAGGGCGCCAGCGCGAAGGCCCAGAAGAAGCCGATGCCGATGATGATGCCGGGCAGGGACTGGGGGATCAGGGCCAGATACTCCACCGCCCGGCCGAAGCGGAACGTCGACCGCCGGGCCACCATCACCGCGAACACGGCCAGCGCGCTGACGACCACCGAACCGACCCCGGCCACGATCATGCTGTTGTACAGCGACTGCACGTAGTTGTCGGAGTCGAGGACCAGCTCGTAGTTCTTCGTCGTGACCGTCCTGAACGGCGACTGCAGCGGCGTGAACACGAGCGTGAAGGACCGCATCACCAGGCCCGCGATCGGGATCAGGGCGCCCACGATCACGTAGAACCAGATGCACGCGATGCTGACCCACTTCAGCCAGCCCAGGTCCAGCTTGCGCGGCCGGGTCACCTTGCCGCGCACGGACACGAACCGCGCCGCGTCCTTCAGCAGCTTCGCCTGGACGGCGACCAGGCTCAGCGTGACCACGAGGATCACCGTGGAGGCGGCGCCCAGCATCGTGTAGTCGGGGTCCACCGACTGAAGTCCGTTGTGGTAGAGGAAGGTGGAGAACACGTCGATGCTGACCGGCTGGCCGTAGAGCAGCGGCACGCTCAGCGTCTCGATGGAGACGGAGAAGACGAGGATCGCCGAGTACACGATCGGCGGCCGCAGCAGCGGCACGACCACCTGCGCGAGGATGCGGAAGGGGCCGGCCCCGCAGACCTGGGCGGCCGATTCGAGCGAGGCGTCGGACTGCCGCAGGGCGTTGGCGCAGAAGACGTACGCGATCGGGGCGAGCGCCACGGCCTCCGTGAGCGCCATGCCGGGGATCGAGTACAGGTTCCACGGCACCCCGCCGAAGATCTGCTGCACCTTCACGCTGACGAACCCGGCCGGGCCGTACATGATGATCCAGCCGAATCCCAGGATCAGCGACGATATGAAGAACGGCCACTGCATCGCCAGGGCTACCAGTCGGCCGCCCGGCAGCTTCGTGCGGACCACCACGATCGCCATGGGGATGGCGATGGCCAGGCTGAGGACCGTCGTCAGCGAGGCGAACAGCAGCGTGTTCAGGGCGACTTCACCGAAGCCGGCCTCGGTGAAGAGGTCGCTGTAGCCGCGGAGGGTGAACGCCCCGCCCGCCTCGTAGAGCGGGCGGTTGCGAATGCTCTGGTAGAGCGTCGGGACGATCGGGGCCAGCACCAGGACGGCGAGGAACGCCAGGATGGCGTACTGGACGACCGTGTCCCGTCCGATGCCGAGGGGGCGGCGGTAGCGCGGCGGCCTGAACGTGTCCGGGGGAGGCGCGCCGGCCGGTGTGCGGGGCGGCTGGGTGAGGGTTGACATGTGAGGTGACTCCGATCGTCCCGAAGGCTGCCTGCTCGCGTGCCTACTTGCGGAGTCCGTCGAAACGCTCCAGCCAGGCGGCGGCGTCGTCCTTCCCGACCGGCTTGTACTCGACGTGGATGATGTTCTCCTCGCCGACCGCGTCCACGACCTCCTGGTAGGTGTGCAGGCCCTCGCCCTTCACGCCCTCGCGGTACGAGGCCAGTCCGCCCTCGGCGACCGCGCGCTGGCCCTCCTCGGAGAGGGCGAAGTCCAGGAAGAGCTTCGAGGTCGCCGGGTGCGGAGCCTCGGCGGCGATCCCCAGGCCGCGCGGCAGGACGACCGTCCCGTCCTTCGGGAACACGATCTTCACCAGCCCCGCGCTGTCCTCGACCACCGGGTACGCGGGGGAGGCGCTGATCAGGAAGCCGGCCATGTACTCACCGGCGACGATCTTCTCCAGCTGGGTGCCGGAGGAGGTCTCCGGGCGGGTCAGCGGAAGGATCTTCTCCAGGTCGTCCCAGGACTCCGGGTTGCCCTCGGTGAGCGCCCGCGTGACCGTGAAGCCGAACGAACCCTCCGGGTCGCGGACCGTCACCTTGTTCCTGTACGTGTCCTCGTCCGACGTGAGGATCTCGGCGAAGTCCGTCAGCGTGGTCGGCGGGGTCTCCATCAGCGAGGTGTTGTACGCGATCGTCATCGGGTCCTGTGACATCGAGTACACGCTCGGCAGCAGCTGCGCGCTCGCGCCCAGCTCCTTCAGCTCCGGCGACTCGTACGACAGGACCGTGTTCTTCCGGGCCGAGAAGTCCGCCCAGGCGGTCGCCGCGCTGGAGATCAGCACGTCCGCCGGGGAGGAGCCGGCCGCGTTCTCGGACAGGGTCTTCTGGAACAGCTCGTCGCTGTCCAGCTCGTTGACGGAGACCGTCTTGACGAAGCCGTACTTCTTCTTGAAGTCCCGCACGATCGGGGCCATGTTCTCGTCGCCGAGGTTCGAGTAGACGGTGAGCTTGCCGCCCTCCTTCTCCGCGGCCGCGATCAGGTCGGCGTAGTCGGCCGGGTAGTAGTCCGGCACCTTGCCCGCCGAGATCTTGTTCTCCGCCACCTTCGGCGCGGCGTCGTCGCCACCTCCGCAGGCGCCCAGGGTGCCGAGCGCGAGGGTCGCGGCGAACGCCGCCGCGAGGGGACGCCGGTATGCCGGCCCCCTGCCGGTGGCGACGAGGTGCCCGGTAGCGGTGTGGCTGGATCTGGCCATGGTTCTCCTCCTGGCGCGTGCCTTCTGGCAGCTGTTGCCGGGAGGTTAGGGACCCAGGTCAGGCCGGTAAATGCCGGATCCGTCAGAGCTCGTACTGCTCGTAGTGGTCGTTGAGTTAGTGACGCGAGTCACCCGTGCTGAGCAGGGGCGGATGGCCGGGAATGATCGCCCTTCAGGTGAGCCGTCAGCTGCTGGAGCCGCCCCCAGGCCTCGGTGTCCGCGCCGTCCCCGAGGGGGTAGTGCAGGGCCGGGCGGGCCGCCGGGCCGAGGGGGACCGCGCGGACCTCGACCGGGGGCCGCCGCGCGCGGTCCAGCCCGATCGTGTGGACGTCGTCCGGGCCGAGGGTGAAGGCCACCGGCAGCGGCGGACCCTCCAGACGGGGCGCGGTCGTCAGGTCGGCGCGCGCCACGCGCACCGAGGTCAGCATGGTCCGCAGCCCGTGTTCCCGGACCGCGGTGTCGGCCAGCGCCTGGATCCGGTCCAGCGGCGGCTCCTCGCCGGCCGCGTACCCGACGGTCAGGACCGCGTCCTCCTCCACGCCCTTCGTCGTCCGCGTCACCCGGACCGTCGCCAGGGCCGGCCGTTCCGGGGCGCCGACGACGACCAGCTGCGACGGCTCCGGCGCCCGCTCCCGGGCCAGGTCGGTCAACTGCCGCCGGGACCAGGGGAGGTTGACCGGTTCGGCGGTGCCCCAGCCCGCCGGCGCCGCCCCCGTCAGCTCCTGCCAGGCCGCCTCCAGGGCGCCGCCCAGCAGCAGCCGCTCGTCGGCCCGGTGGACGGTACGCAGGGCGACGATCAGCTGACGTCCGGGCGGCTCGTCCGCCGGGGAGCCCGCCGTACCGCCCGCCGTACGGCCCGCCGCGCCCTTCTCCGACACGGGCGCCGGGCGCGTGAACGCGGCGGCCACCGCCGCCGTCCCGTCCTCGGCGAACGCGGGCGAGAACGCCCCGTCCCGCCAGCGCAGCACCGCCCCCGACAGGCCGTCGTAGTAGCCGCACTCCGGGTCCCGCACCACCCAGCGGTTGGGGACGCGCGCGAGCGTCGTACGAGCGGCCGTGGTCAGCCGCACGCCGGGCGGGGTGACGATCTGCAGGGACCGCCGGGACGCCACGGCCGTCCGCATGATCTCCGCGAGCCAGCTGGTCAGGGCGACCACCGGCCGGTCGACGAGGACCACGGCCGCGTGCTCGGTCACCACGTCCACGGCGGGCTGTCCCGACCCCGCCGACGGTACGGCGGACACGTCCACCACCTCGGTGCTCGCCGCCCCGGGAGGCCAGGTCGACCCGCCCAGCAGGGCGTTGAGCCGCCCGCACACCACACCCGCGAGCCGTTCCGCCTCCGGCACCGCCGTGGACGCCCGCGCCTCCGTCCACCAGAACGGGGCCCGCACGGTCTGCCCGAGCAGCCGCTCCGCCTCACCGGGCACCTGCACCAGCACCGGCGACTCCACGGACACCAGCGGACGCCCGCCCGGCCCGTGCAGCTGGACGACCGCGCCGTCGGCCGCCGCCGACAGGTCCAGGTCGGACCCGCCGGCGTACAGACTCGTCATGAGGGCCCACACATCGGGCATCTTCGGGGTGAGCGCGATGACGTCCCTGGTCACGGGCGGTCGCCCTCCTCGCTGTCGAGTGCCGTCTGGATCAGCTGATGGGCCCGCCCCCGGCGGACCAGCGTGCCCCGCCCCGGCGGCTGCGCCGAGGCGTACAGGCCGGGGAAGAGCTGCCCCTCGCTCCGCTCACCGGTCATCAGCAGCGCGGTGGTGCCGGTCTCGCGCAGCGTCTGCAGCAGCGGCTCGTACATCGCCCGGGAGGAGCCCGCGACCCGCCGGGTGATCACGAAGTGCAGCCCGATGTCCTGCGCCGACGACACATACGGCAGGAACGGCGACAGCGGCTGCTGCCCGGCGGTGGTGAGGATGTCGTAGTCGTCGACCAGGATCACGATCCGCGGGCCCTCGAACGCGGGCTCGTCGGTCAGCGCGTCCGGGTCGGCGCTCTGCGGCATCCGTTTCTCCAGCTCGGTCGCGATCCCCGTCGCCAGGCCCGCCGCGAGCTTGGCGTTGTGCGCGTATCCGCCCCGGTACGGCTCCGGGATCACGCCCCGCAGCCCGCGCCGGGGGTCGAACACGCCGAAGACCAGCTCCTCGTCCGAGTACCGCTCCACGAGCCGTGCGGCGACCAGCTTCAGCAGGTTCGTCTTGCCGCACTCGTTGTCGCCGAGGACCAGCAGATGCTGGTCGGTGCCGAAGAGGTCCAGCAGGGCGGGCGCCAGGGCGTCCTGGTCCACGCCGATCGGCACCCGGTGCGGCTCGGCGAGAACCGACGGCAGCCGGCCGGAGGGCAGCCGCGTCGGCAACACCCTTACGGGAGGCGCCAGTTCACCGTGCCAGGTGGATCGGATCGTCCGGGCCGCGTCCTCCAGCGCGGGACCGAGGTCACTCGTCGACGGCCGTCCGTCGAGGCGCGGCAGGGCGGCCTGCGCGAACAGCCTGCCGTCGGTCAGGACCCGTCCCGGCGTGTCCGGCGACAGCGTCTCGGAGAGCTTGCGGTCGACGCTCGAATCGCTCGGGTCGTTCAGCCGCAGCTCCACCCGCGTCCCGAACATCGACTGCGTCGCGATCCGTACGTCGTTCCAGCGGAGCATGCCGCCGACGACGTGGATGCCGTACCCGCCGCCGCGCTTGAGCAGGTCCACGACCGTGTCGTCCAGCTCGGCGAACTCGTCGCGCAGCGCCCCGAACCCGTCGACGAGCAGCACGATGTCGGTGGACCCCAGCTCGCGCAGCTTCCCCTGCGCCCGCAGGTGCCGCAGCTGGTCGACGGAGTCGATGCCGTGCTCCCGGAACAGCTCCTCCCGCTCGTTCAGCATCGTCCGCACCTCGGCGACCGTCCGCGCCGCCCGCTCGCGGTCGGCCCGTCCCGCGATCCCGCCGACGTGCGGCAGGCCGGCGAGCGCGGACAGTCCGCCACCGACCAGGTCGAGCCCGTAGACGGCCACCTCGGCGGGCGTGTGGGTCGTGGCGAGGGAGAGCGCGAGGGTCCGCAACAGGGTCGTCTTGCCGGACTGCGGGCCGCCGATCACCGCCGCGTGCCCGCCCGCGACCGTCAGATCGAGCACCCAGTGCCCCTGCCACTGCTTCGCCGGATCGTCCAGCACCCCGAGCGGCACCCGCAACGGCCCCTCGGCGGCCGCCAGCCGCAGCCCCCGCTCGTCCACCCGTACGGGCCCGGCCGCCGCGTCCAGCGTGATCGCGTCCGGCAGCGGCGGCAGCCAGATCCGCCGTACCGGCCGGGCGGCCAAGGCGAGCTGGTCCACCATCACCGACATCACCGTCGGCCCGGTCTCCCGCTTGGTCGCCTTCGGCCCCTCGACGACCTCGGTGCCGGTCCGCGCGCTGTCGAGCGTGTTGTACGTCGGATACGTCCAGGCCAGCGGCGTGTCGTCCTCCTGCGCCACCAGCGCCGGACCCCGGTACGCGCCCGACACGTACCCCGCCTTGAACCGCTCGTACGTCGAGGTGTCCACCTTCAGATAGCCGAAGCCCGGCAGCGGCGGCAGATGGAACGCGTCGGTCGTGTCCAGCACGGTCCGCGACTCGTCGGCGGAGAAGGTGCGCAGTCCCAGCCGGTACGAGAGGTAGGTGTCCAGGCCCTTGAGCTTGCCGCCCTCGATGCGCTGGCTGGACAGCAGCAGGTGGACGCCGATGGACCGCCCGATGCGGCCGATGGACAGGAACAGGTCGATGAAGTCCGGCTTGGCGGTGAGGAGTTCACCGAACTCGTCGATCACCACGAAGAGGTGCGGGAGCGGTTCGAGGTCGGGCCGGCGGGTGGCGCGCAGGGCGGCGTAGTGCCCGATGTCGGCCACGTTCCCCGCGTCCTTGAGTACCTGCTGCCGCCGCTTCACCTCGCCCGCGAGGCTGGAGTGGACGCGCTCGACCAGCCCGGCCTGGTTCTCCAGGTTGGTGATCACGCCCGCCACGTGCGGAAGTCCGGTGAACGGGGCGAAGGTCGCGCCGCCCTTGTAGTCGACCAGGACGAGCGCCAGGTCCTCGGGGGAGTGGGTGGCGGCGAGTGCCAGCACGAGGGTGCGCAGCAGCTCGCTCTTGCCGGACCCGGTCGCGCCGACGCACAGCCCGTGCGGGCCCATGCCCAGCTCCGAGGACTCCTTGAGGTCCAGCAGGACCGGCTCGTGACGGTCGGTCAGGCCGATGGGCACGCGCAGGAACTCACGCTCGCCGCGGGGTGCCCACAGCTCGTGGAGGTTCAGTACGGCCGGGTCGTCGATGCCGAGGAGGGCCGGGAAGTCGACGGGGCCGGTGACCGGGGTGCCCTCGGCGGCCGACTCGGCGGACAGCCTGAGCGGCGCGAGCAGCCGGGCGAGGCCCTCGGCGCCGGCGGCGGTGACCTGGTCGGAGGTGCCGTGCGCGGGCGGGACGGCGGTGGGGGCCGTGATCGCCGAGGGATCCGGGTCGCGCAGGTCCTCCACCACGACCTCATCGCCCCGCACGGTGATCCGCACCGACACGTGGTCGGGCTCGTGCACCTGCTCCGCCAGCAGATGCAGCACGGTGACGCCCATGTCCGCGAGCCCCACCGCCGTGTCCGGGCGCGGCAGTTCGGCGGCCGTCTCCCCGTACTCGTCGCTCACGACGAGCATGCGGGACGCCAGCCGCAGCGCCTTGCGGTCGGCGAGCCCCCGGCGCACCTCCGCCGCGTACGACGCGCGCCGGCCCAGCTCGTGCCGGAAGTGCCGGGCCAGCTGCGGCAGGCTCGGCGCGATCCGGCGGGCCGCCACCGGGCCGTCGTGCTCCTGCGCGTCCAGCACGTGCGGCAGCCACTTGGCCCACTCCCAGTCCGCCAGCCGCTCGCCCGGGATGCCGAGTGCCACCGCCACGTCGTCCGGCGCGTGCGCGACGGCGGCCTGGACGAGGAGCGCGCGGGCCACCCGCAGCACGCCCTCCCGGTCGCCGACCACGCTGACGTTGCCCGCGCGGTCCAACGGCACGGTGATCGGGCAGTCGTTGGCCACGGAGTAGCGGGCCAGCAGCGCGCGGGCCTCGTTCAGCATGAAGGGGTCCGGCGGGGTCATCACCCCGCCCTGGTTCTGCCCGATGACCAGGTCCGCCACGGGGACGTCACCGGTGCCGACCCGCACCCGCAGGAAGTCCGGGTCCTGCCGCCGCCGCTCCCACAGCCGGGCGGGGTCGCGCACCAGGTCGTACAGCGCCTCCGGGGGCGGATCGAGCACTCGCGCGAGCGCCCGCCGTTGCCGCTCCTCGGCCCCGAACTCCTCGCGCAGTTCCTCCAGATACTCCAGGTACCGCTCGCGCTGCGCGCGCCGGGTGCGCTGGGCCTTGCCGCGCTGGGAGAGGAAGAGGGCGACCGCGCCGAGCAGCGCGAACACCAGCACGATGGCGCCAAGTGCCGCGAACTGGCTGTTGCGGATCACGGTCATCATCACGACCGAGCCCATGACACCCGCCATCGGCAGCAACGCCGTCGCCGCCGTCCCCGCCTTGCCCTCCGGGAGGTTCGGCGGCGGCTCGATCGTGCGGGCTCCCGCGGCCCCGAGCGGCCGGGTGCTGCGCGCGGGCCGGTGGATCAACTGCTGGGTCACGGACGGACCCCTTCTGCCTGTTCTGCGTGTTCTGCCTGTTCTTCCTGTCGGTGGTCGTTCATCGCATCCGCACCGCCCGGGTCATCGCCTCCGCCGCCAGCGTGATCGCCGCCGCACGGGTCTCCCGGCCGAGGAGCGCGGTGCGGATGGGGCCGCCCTGGGCGAGGTGGCGGTCGTAGGGGACGGGGACGACGTGGACGCCGGACTCCTTGAGGTGGGCGACGGCCGTGTCGCGGTCCAGCGTCACGTCGGGGGAGTTGGCGGTCAGCGCGACCACCGTCGAGCCGAGCGCCGAGTGCGGCAGCTGACCGAGCCAGTCCAGGACCTGCCGGGTGCCGTTGACGCCCTCGGCGGTCATCGGCGCGACGACCACGCGCGCGTGGGCCGTATCCATCGCCGTACGGGCCACCTCTCCCGGCAGGGTCTCGCAGTCCACCACCGTCACGGCGAAGTAGCGCCGCAGCGCGAGGGTCACGGTGCGGTACGTCCGGATGTCCAGCGGGGCCCCCACCCGGCCCTGGCTGCCGGGCAGCAGCCAGCCGCCGTCGGACACCGGCACCAGGTAGCCGGTGACATCGGTGAGCTGCATCGCCGGGTTCAGGATGCGGGCCAGATCGGCCGCCGCCCAGCGCACCGAGTCGGCGCCCATCCGCACCGGGAGCGTGCCGAGGGCGGCGTCCGCCTCCATCGTGAGCACGGGGTCGTGCCGGTAGTGGTTGAACGTCCGCCCCAGCAGCGCGGCCGTCGTCGACTTCCCGACCCCGCCACGGATCGACGTCACGGCGATCACCCGCCCCGTCGTCACCGGCTGCTGCAACTCCCGCGCGATCCGGGTCTCCTCGGCCACGTCCTGCGCGGCGGAGGAGGCGAGCTTCCGGATCGAGCGCCCCGTACGCCGCACCACGGAGTCCCCGTGCTGCGGCCGCCCGAGCGCGTGCGCGAGCCGGGGGTCGATCGTGGGGACGGAGTCGGGGGCGCGCAGCGGCGTCTGCGGCACCCGCGCACCACGAGCCGCCGGCACACCGCCCGACGCCCCGTCCCCCGGCACCCCGTCCCCACCGGGCACCTCCGGCACCTCCCCGCCACCGGGCACACCGGCCGACCGCGCGGCGGCACCGTGCGCTCCGGCAGGGGGCCCCACGGCGGGGGCGTGCGGCACGGGGACCGCGCGGGTGGGCTCTACCGGCGGCTGTGCGTAGTGCCCTGGCTGTAGCGGCGGTTGCAGGTGGGGGGTCGGCTGCGTGGGCGGTCGCACGACGGGTGCCGCCTGTACTGGCGGCTGTACGGCGTGCCCCGGCCGCAGGTGCGCTTGTGCGGCGGGCGTCGCCCGGCCCGGCTGTTGCCCGAGGGGGGTCTCCTGCGACGGCGGCCAGGCGACGTGCCCGGTCTGAACCGGCGGTGGTACGTCGTGCCCCGGCTCCACCGGCGGCTGCGGGTGTACGAAGGCTGCCTGCCGCATCGCCTGCGGCCCGACCGGCACACCCTGCTCCGGCTGCCCCGCAGCCGGCCTCAGTGCCTCCTCGGCCGCCGCGCCGTACCCCGGCACAGACCGAGCGAACCTCTCGCTCCCGGCACCCTCGGCGGACCCCGGCTCCCCGGCCGCGCCAGGCGCCGCCGTTTCGGACCTGCCCACCGCCCCGGGCCCGCCCGTCGGCGCAGGCCCGCCCACCGGCTCCGCCGACCCGGTCGGCTCGGCCGGTACCGACCGCACCAACCTCAGCGTCGGCTCGGCCCGCCGGGCGGGGGTCACCGGCGCGGTGGGGGCGGTGTTCTCGCCCCCGGGCGCCGGATCCTGCCCGCCCAGCTCGCGCAGCACATCCCGCTGCCAGTCCCCTGCCTGCGTCATGTGCGGCCCCCAGCCCCTAGGCGAACGTGTCGAGCAGTCGTCCGTACACGCCGAACACCCCGATGAGCAGCGGGAACAGAGTGATGACGCCGATGGATTCGAGGGTGTCGCCGAAGCGCCGGAGCCGTACGCGTACGTGCTCGGCGGGCTGCACGGCGAGCACCAGCAGCGGAAGGGCGGCGAGCAGGACGAGGACGGCGAGCGGACCGGCCGCCCCGCCGGAGTGGTCCAGCCACGCCGAGACCAGCCGCACGGCGAGCACGGCCGCCGCGCCGAGCAGTACCACCACCTCCGCGACCAGCGGGAACGCCCGCGCGCGCAACGCGAGGACGACCATGGTCACGACGGCCAGCAGCACCGTCCACCTGGTGGGCGCCCGCAGCGCGAACACCCCGGCCGCGGTCGCGGAGACGGCCAGGGTGACCGTCGCCAGCGCCAGCCCCCGATGCGTGGCGGTGAGCGCCGCCGACACCTGGAAGCGGCTCACGGAGGTGCCGCCGGAACGCCGGTCGTCCAGCCCGGAGAGCCCCGACGCCATCAGCGCCAGCCTGGGCAGCAGCCCGAGCACGACCACGGAGACGACCGCGAGAACGGCCCCCACCTCGGCCTGCTCCGGCACCGACGGCGACACCGCGCCCGACACGGCCGCGGCGACCCCGAGCCAGCAGAGCGAGATCCCGCCGAGCGCTCCCGCCCCGACCAGCCCGCCCCGCCCGAGCGGGGTGAACAGCCCGAGCAGGGCGAGCGTGCCGACCCCGGCCGTGGCCAGGGCCGCGACCTGTGCCGCCCCGGACCAGTGCTGTGCCTCCGCCGATGTCCACGCGCCGAGCAGCCCCAGCGCACCCGCCGTCGCGATCAGGGTCGTCGCCAGGCCCCGCTTCCCGGCCCGCCCGAGCAGCGCACCCGCGAGCGCGGCCACCAGCGCGACACCGAGCAGCGTGGCGGCGACCACCCCGGGTTCGTACGCGGCCCGTGCGAGGACGCCGGCGGCGAGGGCCCAGCCGACCGTGGCGAACCCGGCGGTCACCCGGCGTGCGGCCGGCCGCCAGCGGCCGGCGCGGGCGTCGAGGTCGTCGGCCGCCTCGTCCGTGACGTCGTGCACGACGGGCGCCGACGGCGCGTCCTCGGCCCGGACGAGCCGCAGCACGGCGCCGTCCGGAATGCCGGCCGACTCCAGCGTGCCGTCGTGCGCCAGCGCGGAACCGTCCGCGGTGACGAGATGCCGCAACTCGGGCCGCCCGCCCACCTGGTCGTCGAGCAGCCGCATGATCTCCGGCAGCAGCAGTCCGACCGGTTCGCGCGACGGCAGCACGAGATCCACCCGCCGCCGCTCACCGACGAGTGTGACCCGGCTGAGCGCCGTCCGCGCTCCGCCCGTGGCCTGCCCCAACGTCCCCGTAGACATCACGCGATCGAACCTATCACCGGGTAGAAGTGCTGGTCGGGGCTGTGGAAACCGCTGTGGAAACAGCGGGGGAGGGGGTGACGGACGGCTGCACCGAACCCCCGTACGGGCTCTTGCCGATGATGCGGTTCGACACGAAGGACCACCCCACACACCCCGCGCACAACACCGCCGCGATGACGATCCCGGCGAAGATCTTCCCGATCCGTTCGTCCACGGAACGCCGCTGCCGCTGCGCCCCGAACAGCAGGGCGTCCCGCAGCCGTCGACGCCGCACCGACACCGACTCCAGCAACTGGCTGTCGTAATCCTGCGCTGCCACGGCTACGGAACCCCGCTCGCTTCTCTGTCGGCCGACCGGCCGGTCAGCCGATCTGGTCGACCGCCGCGCGGGCCTTGGCCAGCGTGGACTGGGCGGTGCCGTCGTTCTGTTCGAGCGTGGTGCGCACGAGGCGGATGATCTCGCGGACCTCGCCCGCCGCCTTCTTCCAGCGCTCTTCCTTGCCGTGGTAGTCGTCGGAGACGCCGTCGGCCTGGAACTCGGTCATCGCGGCCTTGACGGCGGCGTCACGGTCGCCGAGGACCCGCTCCAACTGCCCCACGATCGTGCCGAGCGCGGTCTGCACCTCGCCCGAGGCTCCGGTGTCGTACGAACGGCGGTCCTGGTTCTGCGCCATGTGGATGTCCCCCTGCTGATGCTCTCGATGGCTTATCGGGCGCCGAAGCGGGCCGCGTCGAAGTTGGCCAGGCCCATGTTCTGGTTGGCGTTGTCCTGGGACTCCACGTCACCGGTGCCGAACGCGTCGTCCATGCCCGACTGACCGCCCAGGATCGCGGCGAGCGAGCCGTTCAGATCGGCCGTGATCTCGTCCGCGCGGTTCTTGAACGAGTCGAACGCCAGCTTGCCCGCGCCGTTGAACTTGCCCTCCAGCGGTTCCGCCGCGCTGATCAGCAGCTGGATCAGTGTCCCGAGGTCGTCGCTCGATCCGAGCGTGCTCTTGCCGAGGTCCGCCAGGGTCGTCGACCCCATGTCGAACTTCACGTCGTGTCCACCCCCGTGTGTCCGGTTCACCTGCGTCCCGAACATGCTCTCCCACAACCCGTTGCACCCGCAACGCGGTTGCCGGTGAAGTGACATCATCGGGACATAAATCGAACGCCCTTGTATCGAACGCCCTTTTGTCGCTGACCGCGTTGGCATACCAAAGAAATCTCAGAACGCGTGCAACCCTCCCCGCACTTCGCGGGTCGTATGTGGCATCAGGACGTCTCGGACGGGGGATCCGGGGGGATCGCGGGACTTCTGATGGGGAGGGAAGCCGAGGGGCCCGGTCCACTGGACCGGGCCCCTCGAAACGTCCTCACCGCCGTCCCTCACCCCCGGCCTCGCCGCCGACACCCACACCGATGTCCGATGTCTGATATCCGGTTCACCGGCTCAGAAGAACACCCCGCACCGCAACAGCACGTTCGCGTACGGCCGCGCCTCCCCGGTCCGTACGATCAGCCGCGCCCCCGCCGACAGCGCCTTCAGCTTCTCGTGGGAGACCAGTTCCAGGTCGGGGAAGCGGTCCTCCAGCAGTGCCGTCGCCTCCGGGTTCGCGCCCCGGACCTCGCGCGCGGCGGTCGCGCCCTCGACCACGAGTTCGTCGAGCAGCCCGTCCAGCACCTGGGCGAACGACGGCACCCCGGCCCGGAACGCCAGGTCGACCACCCGCGGCCCCTGAGGCACCGGCATCCCCGCGTCGCACACCAGCACCCCGTGCCCGTGCCCCAACTCGGCGAGGGCGCCCGCCAGATGACGGTTCAGTATCCCGGCCCGCTTCACAGCGCCGCGACCTCCTCGGCGGTCGGGAACGACACCTGCGCCCCGGCCCTCGTGACGGCCACCGCCCCCACCCGGGCCGCGTACGCGGCGGCCTCGGCCGGCTCCGCGCCCGCACCCAGCTTCCACGCCAGCGCCGCGGTGAACGCGTCCCCGGCCCCCGTGGTGTCCACGGCCTCCACCCGCACGGCGGGCACCCGCACGCTGCTCCCGGCGGTGGCGACGAGCGCCCCCTCCGCGCCCAGCGTGACGACCACCGACCGCGGCCCCAGCGCCAGCAGCGCCCGTGCCCAGTCCTCCGGCGAGCCCGCCAGCTCACCCCCGACGATGACCTGCGCCTCGTGCTCGTTGACGATCAGCGGATCACAGGCGGCCAGCACCTCGGCGGGCAACTCCCGGGGCGGCGACGGGTTCAGCACGAAACGCGTCCCCTCCGGCAGCCGCCGTACGACCTCCACCACCGTCTCCAGCGGGATCTCCAACTGCGCCGAGACCACCCGCGAGGCCCGCAACAGCCCGTCCGCCGCCCGCACGTCCTCGGGGGTCAGCCTCCCGTTGGCGCCCGGCGACACCACGATGCTGTTGTCGCCCGACGGATCCACCGTGATCAGCGCGACCCCGGTGGGCGCCCCGCCGACCAGCACCCCCGCCGTGTCGACCCCGGCCGCGCGCTGCGAGTCCAGCAGCAGCCGCCCGTGACCGTCGTCACCGACCCGCGCCAGCAGCGCCGTACGCGCTCCCAGCCGGGCCGCCGCGACGGCCTGGTTGCCGCCCTTGCCGCCCGGATGCACGGCCAGGTCGGAGCCGAGCACGGTCTCCCCGGCCCCGGGCCGCCGCTCGACACCGATCACCAGGTCGGCGTTGGCCGATCCCACGACCAGGAGGTCGTAGTCGTACATGATCCATCTCCCTGTGCAGGTGGACTGGAGCCGCCCGAAGGCCGGTCACGCCGACGGGCGGAACGATCGAAACACGCGGCGGGACCGAAGGGCCCGGAACGGCCCGGCGGAACCGACGCGCCCGGAACGGCCGAGGCGGCCGGACGGGGCCACGCGCTCCCCGTCCGGCCACCGCATCGTGTCAGCCGCTGAACTCGGCCACGTTCTGCGACGTGACCACCTTCACCGGCACCATCACCGACTTCGCGACCTTCTCGCCCTCGGCGGCCTTCACCGCGTTGCGCACCGCGATCCTGCCGAGTTCGGCGGGCTGCTGCGCGACCGACGCGTACAGCGTGCCCGCCTCGACGGCCTTCAGCCCGTCGGCGGTGCCGTCGAAGCCGATGACCTGGACGGACTTGCCGGCCTTGGCACCGAGCGCCTTGATCGCGCCGAGCGCCATCTCGTCGTTCTCCGCGAAGACGCCGTCGACGCCGGAGTTGGCCTGGAGGAGGTTCGTCATCACGTCGAGGCCCTTGGTGCGGTCCCAGTCGGCCGGCTGCTTGGCGAGGACCTTGATGCCCGGGTAGGCCTTCAGCCCCTCGGCGAAGCCGGCGCCGCGCTCCCGGCTGGCGGAGGTGCCCGCCTGGCCCTGGAGGATGACGATCTCCCCCTTGCCGCCCAGCTTCTCGGCGAGCGACCTGGCGGCCAGCTTGCCGCCGCTGACGTTGTCGGAGGCGACGAGCGCGGCCGTGTTCGCGCCGTTCACCGCGCGGTCGACGGCCACCAGCGGGATGTCCGCCTTGTTCACGGCCTTCGCCGCCGGGGTCACCGCGTCGGAGTCCACCGGGTTGACGATGATCGTGCCGAGACCCTCGCTGGTGAAGTTCTGCAACTGGTTGGCCTGCTGCGAGGCGTCGTTCTGCGCGTCGGTGACCGACAGGTCCACGCCCAGCCTCTTCGCCTCGTCCTGCGCCCCGGCCCGGATCTGCACGAAGAACGGGTTGTTGAGCGTCGACAGCGACAGCCCGATCTTCTCGCTCTTCGCCGCCGACGACCCGCCGTGCAGGAAGGAGGTCGCGCCCATGACGGCCGCCGCGACCACCGCCGCGAGCACGTACGTCAGCGCCTGCCTGCGCCGCTCCCCGGCCCCGCCGGTACCGGCCGCGACCGGGGTAGCCCCGGCCCTGCGGCGCACCGTGTCGAGCAGCACCGCCAGCGCGATGACGACACCGATGACGACCTGCTGCCAGAACGCCGACACCGACAGCAGGTTCAGCCCGTTGCGCAGCACCGCCAGGATCAGCGCGCCGATCAGCGTCCCCGACGCCTTGCCCGTACCGCCGGCCAGCGAGGCGCCGCCGATGACGACCGCCGCGATCGCGTCCAGCTCGTAGCCCTGCGCGGCCTGCGGCTGCGCGGAGGACAGCCGGGAGGCGAGCACGATGCCCGCGGCGGCGGCGAACAGCCCGGACAGCGCGTAGATCGCCAGCTTCTGCCGCTTCACCCGCAGCCCGGACAGCCGGGCCGCCTCCTCGTTGCCGCCGATCGCGTACATGGCCCGCCCGATGTACGTACGGCCCAGGATCACGGCCGTCACACCGCCCAGCACGAGCATCACCAGAACCGGCACCGGCAGCCAGCCGCCCAGGTTGTCCCCGAGGTGCGAGACCGACTCCGGGAACGCGATCGGGCTGCCCTGCGAGATCACCAGCGACAGACCGCGCCCCACCGACAGCATGGCCAGCGTCGCGATGAACGGCGG
This sequence comes from Streptomyces sp. NPDC002324, assembly GCF_053593335.1. Classification (NCBI taxonomy): domain Bacteria; kingdom Bacillati; phylum Actinomycetota; class Actinomycetes; order Kitasatosporales; family Streptomycetaceae; genus Streptomyces; species Streptomyces sp. NPDC002324. The sequence goes on along the minus strand of NZ_JBSFCF010000033.1, from coordinate 3,789 downwards.
CAGCTTCCCGTACGAGATCAGGAAGCCGTTGACGAGACCGCACGCGACACCGGTGGCGATCGCGAGGATCACGGCTATCCAGACCGGGACGCCCTCCGACGTGGCGCTCCAGGCCAGCACGGTGGCCGACAGGGCCGCCACCGAGCCCACCGACAGGTCGATGCCCGCCGAGACGATCACGAAGGTCACACCGAACGCGAGGATCGCCGTGACGGCGGCCTGGACGCCGATGTTCAGCAGGTTGTCGGCCGTCAGGAAGTCGCCGGAGAGCACCGACATGGCGACGACGAGGACGATGAGCGCGGTCAGCGCGCCGTTGTCGAGCAGGATCCGGCGAAGCCCCGATGGTCCCGAGGCGCCACGCGCGCCCGGCGTGCTCTTGAGCGTGTCAGCGGCCACGGGGGGCCTCCTTCTCAGTCTTCTCGGTGGTGGGGGTCGTGGGGATGGTGGGGGTGGAGACCGCGAGCGCCATCACGGCGTCCTGGGTGGCCTCGGCGGCGGCGAGTTCGCCCGCGATCCGCCCCTGGGCCATGACCAGCACCCGGTCGCTCATACCGAGCACCTCGGGCAGGTCACTGGAGATCATCAGTACGGCGGCACCGGCGGCCGTCAGCTCGTTGACCAGCTCGTAGATCTCGACCTTCGCGCCTACGTCGATGCCGCGCGTCGGCTCGTCGAGGATCAGCACCCGGGTGTCCGCGAGCAGCCACTTGCCGATGACGACCTTCTGCTGGTTGCCGCCGGAGAGGGTGCGCACCTGCTGGTGCAGCCCGGCCATCCGGACCCCGAGCCGCTCGGCGACCCGGGCCGCGCTCTCCCGCTGTCGTCTCAGGTCGACGAACCCGCCCCTGGTCGCGCCCCGCAGGGTCACCAGACCGAGGTTCTCCTCGACGGACGCGTCCAGCAGCAGCCCCTGGCCCTTGCGGTCCTCGGGCACGAGCCCGATCCCGGCGGCCATGGCGGCGCCCACGTCGTCCTTGGGCACAGCCGAACCGCCGACTCGCACAGCCCCCTCGTCGTACGCGTCGGCGCCGAACACGGCCCGCACGACCTCCGTACGACCGGCGCCCACGAGCCCCGCGATGCCGACGACCTCACCGGCCCGCACCTCGAAGCTCACGTCGTGGAACACCCCGTCCCGCGTCAGCCCCTCGACGACGAGCAATGCCTCCCCGGCGTCGGAGCCGCCCCGCTGCCGCGGGTACTGCTGCTCGATGGAGCGCCCGACCATGAGCCGCACCAGCTCGTCCTCGGGCGTGGAGGCGGGCACCTGCCCGACACTCCTGCCGTCCCGGATGACGGTCACCCGGTCACCCAGGGCGGCGATCTCCTCCAGGTGATGGGTGATGAAGACGACGCCCACCCCGTCCTCGCGCAGCCGGCGCACGATCGCGAAGAGCTTCTCGACCTCCTCGGTCGTCAGCACGGCGGTCGGCTCGTCCATGATCAGCACACGCGCGTCGAGACTCAGCGCCTTCGCGATCTCGACCATCTGCAGCCGGGCGATGCCGAGTTCACGCACCCGCGCGCGGGGCGACACCTTCACCCCGACCCGCTCCAGCAGCTCGGCGGCGTCGGCCTCCATCCGCTTCCGGTCGATCATCCCGAAGCGGCGCGGCTGCCGCCCGAGGAAGATGTTCTCGGCGACGGTCAGATCGGGCACCAGGTTGAACTCCTGGTAGATGGTGGCGATCCCGAGCCGCTCGGAGTCCTGCGCACCATGGATGCGCACCTCCTCGCCCTGGGCCAGGATCCGTCCCGCGTCGGGTGTGTAGGCGCCGGAGAGCATCTTGATGAGCGTGCTCTTGCCCGCGCCGTTCTCCCCGAGCAGGACGTGCACCTCGCCCCGGCGCAGATCGAAGTCGACGCCGTCCAGCGCGACCACCCCGGGGAAGGTCTTCCGGATGCCTTCGATGCGCAGCAACTCGTCCGGGTCGCTCACGACGTGCTCCTGTTCGTCACGGGGGACGGCTCTGGGGGAGTGGACTCGCCGCACGACAGACGTACGACGAGACGTGCGGGGAGGGTGACGGACTGCGGAGGCCGCCCCTCGATGCGGTCGACGAGCGCGCGGACGGCGGCCCGCCCCAGCTCGCCCGTCGGCTGGGCGACCGCCGTGATCGGCGGATCGGTGTGCACGAACCACGGGATGTCGTCGAAGGCCGCCAGCCCGATGTCCTGCGGAACCCGCAGCCCACGCGCGCGGACGGCGTCCAGCGCGCCCAGCGCCATCAGGTTGTCGGTGGCGAAGACGGCCTCGGGCGGTTCGGCCAGGTCGAGGAACCCCTCGGTCACCCGCCGCCCGCTCTCGGCCTGGAAGTCGCCCTGACCGATGTAGGCGTCCGGCAGCGGCAGCCCGTGCGCGGCGAGGGCCTCCCGGAACGCCTCCACGCGCTCCCGCCCGGTGGTGGTCGCGGCCGGACCGGCGATGATCGCGAGCCGCCGGTGCCCGAGCCCGTGCAGATGCGCGACGAGGTCCCGCACGGCCGCCCGCCCGTCGGAGCGCACCACCGGTACGTCCACCCCCGGGATCCACCGGTCCACGAACACCATCGGCGTCCCGGCCCGCACGGCGTCCAGCATCAGCGGCGAGCCCCCGTCGGTCGGCGACACGAGCAGTCCGTCGATCCGCCGGTCCAGCAGGGTCCGTACGTGGTGGTCCTGCAGCTCGGGCCGTTCGTCGGCGTTCCCGATGATCACGCTGTACCCGAGCGCCCGCGCCTCTTCCTCGACGGACCGCGCCAGCTCCGTGAAGTAGGGGTTCATCACGTCACTGATGACCAGCCCGAGGGTCCGGGTCTGGTCCGTCCGCAACGACCGGGCGACGGCGTTCGGCCGGTACCCCAGCGCGGCCACGGCGGCCATCACCCGCGTACGCGCGTCCTCACTGACCGACGGATGGTCGTTCAGGACCCGCGACACCGTGGCGACGGACACGCCCGCATCGGCCGCGACGTCCTTGATGCTCGCCATCGCCGCTCCACCTCCTCGTGGAATCGATTACATCGAGGTCATGAAGGATTGGAATCGATTCCACGGGGATGGGCAAGGGGGTGGCGATGGCTGAAATTGAATCGTGACCGAGGTGCGGTGGCTGACCGGGCCCGGTGCGACGCCGACTAGGCCGCCGCCAGCTCGCACCACACGTACTTGCCCCGCTCGCCGAACCTGGCCGACGGCATCCATCCCCAGTGCGGCGTGCAGGCCACGACGAGCCCCAACCCCCGCCCGTCCTCCCGCTCGCCCACCGCGTCCAACGGCTCCGGCGGTCGCGGCGGTTCGGGGTCGGCGTCCCACGCCCCGATCCACACCACCCCCTCCGCCGACCGCCGCACCCGCAGCGCGGCGGGCCCCTTCGTGTGCCGTACGGCATTGGAGATCAACTCCGCCGCGAGCAGCTCCGCCGTGTCCACCAGTCCGATGAGCCCGTGCATGGTGAGGATCAGCCGCAGGGTGCGGCGGCAGACGGTCACGGCTCTGAGGTCGTTGGGGATCTGGAGGGTGTAGTCCCAGGTTTCGGGCATGGGTCGTCAACTCCGATGGGTGAGGGGGGATTTCAGCGAGATTCTTGCGAGGAACCCCAGGCGTTTGCGCCTGGGAGGAATCGCATCGTGTGGTAGCGACGCGGAGCGTCGCAGTGTCCGGGAGTTCGGGCGCGGAGCGCCCGTAGGGCTGTCTGGCGAAGCCGGGGCATTGTCGAACGTACGGCCGGGCGGGTCGCTGAATGGTGGGACAGGTGTACGGAAGTGGTCTGTGTGTGCGGGCGGCTGTGTAGGTTCGGGTCTCATG
>NZ_JBSFCF010000032.1:0-117551 GCF_053593335.1 Streptomyces sp. NPDC002324 | reverse complement strand
GGCTGCGCCAGCCGGGCGACCCCCCCCCCCGCCCCCGGCGCGCCCGGCGGGCCCCCCCCCCTACCCCGGGGCGCCGGAAAGCGCCACCGGCGGGGCGGGTTCCGGTCTGCCGGATTTCCGGACATTCGCCCTATGCTCCCGTATTCCGGCCGGATTCCCGATCCGGCCGACCGGACCCGGGAGGTCGCATGGAGACGAGCTACAAGCACTGTCCTCCTTGTGGGGGAGGCAAGCCCCTGCCGTTCCACAAGGCCGACAAGGAGGTGCGGGCGTATCTCACGTCCCTGGGCAAGAACCCGGCCGGCTGGTGGCGGTGCGCCAACCACGGGGAGAAGGGCCGCTGCCTGTTCGTCCAGCCGTACGGAAGGCAGAGGGAGGGCCTGACCCTCCCCGAGTCCTTCCGCTGACCCGGTCGCCAGTTGCCGGTCGCCGGCTGCCGGTCGCCGGCCCCCGGTCAGAGCAGGTTGCTGAAGTCCGGGCCCTGGGTGCGGCTGCGCTTGATCTCGTAGAAGCCGGGGACCGAGGCGACGAGGAGGGTGCCGTCCCAGAGCCTGGCGGCCTCCTCGCCCTTGGGGGCGGGGGTGACGACCGGGCCGAAGAAGGCGATCTGCTCGCCGTCGGCGCCGGGGACGGCGATGACGGGGGTGCCGACGTCCTGGCCGACCTTGTCGATGCCCTCCTGGTGGGAGGCCCGCAGCTGCGGCTCGTACGGGGTGGAGTCCCAGTGGTCCATGAGGGAGTCGGGGAGGCCGACGTCCTTCAGGGCGGCGGCGACCGTCTCCTTCTCCGGGCCCTCGCCCTGGTTGTGGATACGGGTGCCGAGCGCGGTGTAGAGGTCACCGAGGACCTCGGCGCCGTGCTCCTCCTGGGCGGCTATGACGATCCGTACCGGACCCCACGCCTTCTTCTCCAGCAGCTCGCGGTACTCCTCGGGCAGCTCGTCGATCTTGGGCTCGTTCAGCACGGCGAGGCTCATCAGGTGCCAGCGGACCTCGATGTCCCGGACCTTCTCCACCTCCAGGACCCACCGCGAGGTCATCCAGGCCCAGGGGCACAGCGGGTCGAACCAGAAGTCGACAGGGGTCTTGCCGGAGGTCTGCTCGGACATGGTTCTCCTCGGAAGGACGTTCGGACGGCAGTCGTCTCAGCTCGCAACACCGACGGCCGCGCGTCGCATTCCCACCTGCCCGCCGTCAGGTGCGCATGACAGGATCGGACCTGTCCGCATGCTGAACAGCGCTTGAAATCCACCCCGAGGGAGTGCCCCCGTGCCCGGTGAGAATCTGTCCCGCGACGAGGCCCAGGAGCGGGCCGCACTGCTGTCCGTCGACGGTTACGAGGTCTCTCTCGACCTGCGGTCCGCCGTCGGCGACGCGGGTGGCGCGGCCGGCGAGCCGCGCACCTTCCGCTCGGTGACGACGATCCGCTTCCGCTGCGCCGAGCCGGGCGCCGGCAGCTTCGCCGATCTGATCGCGCCGAGTGTGACGGCCGTCTCCCTCAACGGCAAGGACCTCGATCCGGGCGAGGTCTTCGACGGCTCCCGGATCACCCTCGACGACCTGGCCGCCGAGAACGAGCTGGTGGTCGACGCCCGGTGCGCCTACTCCCGCACCGGCGAGGGCATGCACCGCTTCGTCGACCCCGAGGACGGCGAGGTCTACCTCTACACGCAGTACGAGCCGGCCGACTCCCGCCGGGTCTTCGCGAACTTCGAACAGCCGGACCTCAAGGCCCCCTTCCGCTTCGAGGTGCGCGCGCCCGAGGGCTGGGTCGTGTGGAGCAACGGAGTCGGGGAACTGACGGACGGGGTGTGGCGCTTCGCGGAGACGAAGCCGATCTCGACGTACATCACGGCGTTCGTCGCGGGCCCGTACCACTACGTGACGGACACCTACGAGCGGGTCTTCGAGGACGGTACGCGGCTGGAGATCCCCCTCGGCGCGATGTGCCGCAAGGGTCTCGCCCCCTACTTCGACTCCGACGACGTGTTCCTGATCACCAAGCAGGGCCTGGACTTCTTCCACGACCACTTCGACTACCCGTACCCGTTCGGGAAGTACGACCAGGCGTTCGTGCCCGAGTACAACCTCGGCGCGATGGAGAACCCGGGGCTCGTCACCTTCCGCGAGGAGTTCATCTTCCGCGGCAAGGTCACCCGGGCGTCGTACGAGCGGCGGGCCAACGTGATCCTGCACGAGATGGCGCACATGTGGTTCGGCGACCTGGTGACCATGGTGTGGTGGGACGACCTGTGGCTGAAGGAGTCCTTCGCCGACTTCATGGGGTCCTTCTCGATGGTCGAGGCGACCCGTTTCACCAACGGCTGGGTCACCTTCGCCAACAACCGCAAGTCCTGGGCGTACCGCGCCGACCAGCTGCCCTCCACCCACCCCGTCACGGCCGACATCCGTGACCTGGAGGACGCGAAGCTCAACTTCGACGGCATCACGTACGCCAAGGGCGCCTCCGTGCTCAAGCAGCTGGTGGCGTACGTGGGGCGCGACGCCTTCCTGGAGGGCGCCCGGCGCTACTTCAAGCGGAACGCGTACGGCAACACGAAGCTGGGCGACCTGCTGTCGGTCCTGGAGGAGACCGGCGGGCGGGACATGGTCTCCTGGTCGCGGGCCTGGCTCCAGACGGCCGGGGTCAACTCCCTCACCCCGCAGGTGCTGCTCGCCGCCGACGGCCGGATCGACGAGCTGGCCGTGGTGCAGGAGGCCGCCGAGTCGCACCCCGAGCTGCGGCCGCACCGGGTCGCGATCGGCCTGTACCGGCGCGCCGGCGACGGGGGCGCGCTGGAGCGGTACGCGCGGGCCGAGGTGGACGTGGACGGGCCGCGTACGGTCGTGGGCGAGCTGGCCGGGGCCGAGGCGCCCGAGCTGGTGCTGGTCAACGACGACGACCTGACGTACTGCAAGATCCGGTTCGACGCGGGGTCGCTGGACACGCTGCGGGCCGGACTCGGGGACGTCTCCGACCCGCTGGCGCGGGCGCTGTGCTGGTCGGCGCTGTGGAACCTGACGCGAGACGCGCTGCTTCCGGCGCGGGACTTCGTCGACCTCGTCCTGCGGTTCGCGGGGCGGGAGTCCGACATCGGGGTGCTGCAGATGCTGCACGCCTGGGCCGGGTCGGCGCTCACGCACTACGCGGCGCCCGGGTGGCGGGCGGCCGGGGGCCGGCTGCTGGCGGAGGGCGCGCTGCGTGAGCTGCGGGCGGCCGAGGCGGGCAGCCAGCATCAGCTGACGTGGGCCCGTTTCTTCGCCTCGGTGGCCTCGGGCGAGGGCGATCTGGCGTTGCTGCGGGGGCTGTTGGCCGGGACCGAGAAGGTCGACGGGCTGGACGTCGACCAGGAGCTGCGGTGGGCGTTCCTGGAGCCGCTGGCGACGCACGGGGCCGCCGACGAGGCGTCGCTGGCCGCCGAGCTGGCGCGGGACGACACGGCGTCCGGGAAGCGGCACCAGGTGCGGTGCCTGGCGGCGCGGCCGTCCGCGGCGGTCAAGGCGCAGGCGTGGGCCTCGGTCGTGGAGTCGGACGCGATGTCCAACGCGCTGGTCGAGGCGACGATCGCGGGGTTCGCGCGGCCGTCCCAGCGGGAGCTGGTGGCGCCGTACGCCGAGAAGTACTTCGCGGTGATCGAGCGGCTGTGGGCCGAGCGCTCCATCCAGATCGGGATGGACGTGGTGCGTGGGCTGTTCCCCTCGCTGCAGGACTCCCGGGGGACGCTGGACGCGACGGACGCGTGGCTCGCCGGGCACGAGAAGGCGGCGCCCGCGCTGCGGCGACTGGTGCTGGAGGCGCGGGACGACCTGGCGCGGGCGCTGCGGGCGCAGGCGTGTGACGCGGCGGCGGGGGACGAGGGGTAACTGCCGCCGGGGCGGGGTGTGTTGCGCACCCGGCGGCTGCCGTGGGGCAGGGGCCGGGTGCGCGTGCCGGGCGTTCGCGGGCGCGGATCCGGCCCGGTTGAGGGTTACCGAATTCGGGTAATCGGAGCCGTAACCTTTTCCGATCGCGTCCGGACCAGCGGATATCGGCAGTCGAACGCACGTACTTTAGTGTGGTCTTGTCCTGATTTGTCGACGAGCGTGTAACAGCGGTTAATCCGCGGCTCCGGAGCGGGAACCTCCGGGTCATGACCCACAACACCCCGCTCTCCCCCCGCCCCCTCCGTCGCCTCCCGGACGTCACGCGCCGGGTGCTGACGGCCGCGCAGCTGCGCGCGCAGGGTGTCACCGCCGCCGACACGAACGAGCAGTGCCGGCCCGGTGGACCCTGGCAGCAGATCCTGCCGGGTGTGTTCCTGCTGCACCCGGGCCCGCCCACCTCCGAGGAGCGCCTGCACGCGGTGCTGTCCTACGCGGCCCGCTCCCCCTTCCGCGAGACGGCCGCCGGGGTCGCGGGGGCCGCCGGGGTACCCGCGCAGCCGAACGCCGACGAGCCCCGCCCGGCGCCCCGCTACCCGGAGGCGGTGATCACGGGCCTGGCCGCCCTGACCCTGCACGGGTTCACCTCCGCGCCGCCGCTCCCCTCCCTCGACACGATCGACGTCCTCGTGCCGCGCATGCGCCGGCTGCGGAGCGTCGGCTGCGCCCGGATCGTCCGCACCCCGGCCGTGCCGACCCCGTCCTACGTCACCGGCCTGCCCGTCGCCCCCGTGCCGCGCGCCCTCGCCGACGCGGTCGCGGAGCTCGACGACGCGGGCGTGGTGCGCCGGCTGCTGACGGAGGCGGTGCGCGGCGGTCACACCGAACCGGTCGCTGTGGTACGGGAGTTGACCGAGGCACGGCTGCTGAACCGTCCGCATGTCGCCGACGCGGTGGACTCGCTGGTCGCCGAGGGCCGGGCGATCGCGGAGGACCACCTGTACCGGATGGTGCGCGAACACGCCCTGCCCGACCCGGTCTGGAACGTCGACCTCCGTCTGCCCGGCGGCCCGCACCTCGGCGGTCTCGACGCGTACTGGCCGGAGCAGGCCGTCGCGGTCGAGCTGGACACCCGCGCCCCGCGTCAGGAGGACGACGCGCTGTGGTCCGAGTACGCCCGTAAGCGCGAGATGCTGGAGCGGCTCGGCATCACCGTCGTCCACATCACCCCCAGGAAGCTGCGTGACTCCCTGGAGCAGCAGGCGGCCGTCGTCCGCACCGCGCTGATGGCGTCGTGCGACCGCGATCCGGCCGCGTACGTCGTGGTGCTCCCCCGGTAGATCGGGTAACCCGGGGACATCAGGAGGGGAGAGGAAGGGCCGCCGCCCGTTCGGCGGCCCTTCCTCGTGCCGGGGCGACTACTTGTCGCAGAACTCCGCCTCCACGATCGCCTCGGTGTCGCCCGTCCAGTCGCTGTTGAAGTTGAAGGCGAGGGAATGGCGCCCGTCGGAGGTGGTGACGGCCTCGGAGGTGGAGCCGTGGATGCCGCCGCCGTGGCCCCAGACGGTGATGCCGCAGCTGAGCTTGCGTTCGATGAGGCCCAGTCCGTAGCCGGCGCCGGGCATCTCGTCGACCTTGATCGTGGTCTTCATCTCGGCGAGCTGCTTCGGCGGCAGGAGCCTGCCCTTGAGCAGCGCGGTGTAGAAGCGGTTGAGGTCGCCTGAGTCGGAGATCATCTCGCCCGCCGCATAGGCCAGGGAGGGGTTCAGTTCCGTGACGTCGTACGTCGGGCCCGTCGCCGTCTCGGCCAGCTTGCCGTACGCGCGGCTGCTCGGTCCGGGGACCTTCGCATACGTGCCCGGGACAAGGGTGGAGCGCAGGCCGAGGGGCTCGATGACGCGGGCGCGGACCTCGTCGCCGTACGGGTTGCCCGTGGCCTTGCCGATCACCATGCCGGCCAGGACGTAGTTGGTGTTCGAGTAGTTCCAGTCGGTGCCGGGGGCGAAGTCCGGCTTGTGCTTCATGGCGACCGCCACCAGTCGCTCCGGGGGAGCCGTGTCGTAGCGGTGCCGCAAGAAGCCGTCCTTCAGGAAGTACGTGCGGCCGAACTCCTCGTCGGACGTGTAGTCGGAGATTCCGCTGGTGTGGTTGAGAAGTTGACGGAGGGTCACCGACCGGCCGTCGTGGCCGTTGCCGCGCACCAGGCCCGGCAGCCACTTGTCGACCTTGTCGTCCAGCGACAGCCTGCCCTCGGCCTCCAGCTGGAGCAGGACCGTCGACACGAAGGTCTTCGTGATACTGCCGACGCGGTAGCGGTCGTGGGCGGAGCGCGGCCTGTCCGTCCTGATGTCGCCGACGCCGGAGGTGGCCTTCCAGACGCCGCGCCCGTCCTTGGCCTGGAGGGCCACGCCCGGAACGCCGTCCTTCACCGCCGCGTCCATGGCCTCCCTGGTCGCGGTGTGATCGGTTCCGGCCGGTGCCGGTGCCGCCACGGCGGGCGCGGCCAGCGCCACCGCCGCGGCCACCGCGGTCGCCGCCACCAGAACCGTACGTGCCGTGCGAGCCTGCATGTGGTCTCCCCCTTCGCACCGACATCCTCGGCGGTTCCGAGAAGGTCCGGTCGCGAGGGGGGACACGGGGACGGGCGGGGAGGTTGAGCGGATGCGCGCCGGTTGAGCTGCTTTCAGCCCTTCCGCAGCACCAGCTCCGTGTTGCGGTCTCCGGGGGTGCCGGTGAGGGCGTCGCGGCGGCCGGGGGCGTTGTAGGACAGCTCGCGGTAGAGGGCGGCGAGGCCGGTCTGCGAGAGGTCCGTGAAGTCGGTGGCGTGCGGGGCGGCCGATTCGATCAGGGTGGTGAAGAGGGAGATCGTGCCGTCCTTGTTGTCCACCAGCTCGATGATGCGGGCGAGTTGGGGAAAGTCGATGTGGGAGGCCGTGGAGATCTCCCAGAAGGACCCGTTCGTGGACTTGTGCGGCGTGATGCGGTTGCGGTGGCTGTGGCCGTTCACCCAGGCCAGGACGTTGCGGTGGCGGCCGAGCAGGGACAGCACCTCGGCACCGCCGTGGCGGGCCTCCTTGGGGCGGGCCGGGTCCTTGCGGAGGTTGCGCATCGACGCGCTGGTGTGGTGACTGAACACGACGGCGTACGAACCGCTCTTGGCGGCCTCCTTCAGCGTGCGGTCCAGCCACGTGAGCTGGGCCGTGCCGAGGGAGCCCTCGTAGTGGCCGCCGGGGTCGGTGGAGTCGAGGCTGATGCCGATGACGTCGTCGCCGATGCGGAAGGCGTAGTACTGGGTGCGGGCGTCGAGGTTGGCCTGCGAGTAGCCGTGGCCGACCGGGCCGGGGCCGGTGTGGGCCGGGTCCAGGTGGGCCTTCAGGTAGTCCTGCGGGGTGAAGGGGGCGCGGTTCTCGTCCGGGGTGACCGAACGCATCTTCTTCGCCTGGGCCTTCATGACGGCCTTCCACTCGGCGCCCTTGGGGTCGCCGCCGCTCTTGACGTTGTCCCAGATGGCCTTGCCGACCTTCTCGTCCAGCGTCATCAGCTTCTTGCCACCGACCGCGAAGTCGGCGAACCAGGAGTCGCCGGGGGCGTAGCAGCCGCCGGGCAGGGAGTCGTGGTTGCCGACCGTGGAGTACCAGGGGACGTTCAGGCCGGGGCTGTTGACCTCGCGGATCGCGGCGGCGAGAAAGCCGTTCAGGCGCGGGAAGCCGAGCTGCTTGTCGGCGTCGCGCAGGGCCGCGTCCGGCTGCCAGTAGAGCTTGAGTCCGCTGTTCTGGACGCCCTCGTAGCGGCGCGGGTCACCGGAGTTGGGGGTGACACGGCCGCCGCTCATCACCTTCAGGAACCAGTCCAGTTCCGTTCGGGAGTTGTTGTCGGTGTTGTCGCCGGTCGTCATGACGAAGTGCAGGGGGGAGCCGGTCACCGGGGCTCCGCGCAGCGCGTTCACCCGCTCGACGAGCGAGACCGCGCCGGCCACGGACAGCGCCTCCTGCGGGCGCCAGGCGCTGGCGGTCTGGGCGCGCAGGTACTCGTAGCGCAGCGGGTGCTGGACGTCCACCACGTGCAGGTCGGTGAACTGCACGAAGGACGCCAGTGCCGTACGGCGCTTCTCGCGGCCGGACTTGGGGGTGGCCAGGTCGCCGCGGACGACCCGCGCCCAGGCGGGACCGGAGCCGAGGCGACGGTAGCCGGAGGAGCCCCGCGGGGCTGCGACCGAGGCGAGGGTCGTCCCCCGCGTGTACGGCGCGAGGGGTGCGGCCGGAGCCTGTCTGTTGGAGAGGTTCGCCAGGGGGATCTCGGTGGCCTCGGCGGCCGTGGAGGCGGCGTGGGCGGCGGTCTCCGGCCGCAGGGCGAAGCCGGCCCCCGCGGCGAGGCCGACCGCGCCGGTGGCGGCGAGGAAGGCCCGGCGGTCAGGGTTGGTGGCGGCGGCAGCGACTGAGCGTATGCGCGACATGGCGCGGTCTCCCCGAGTGCGAACGCGTCGGAAGTGGTCGCGGGGCCGCTCCGCGGTGGGGCCGGAGTGAGGTTCCCGCTCTTCCTCGAATGCTTGGCAGCGGGGGTGGCCTGGACGTTAACGACGTCGCAACGGACAGCGCCGATCACCGTACGTGGATCTACGGCGACGGTGCGCGTCACCGGGGGTTCCCGAATGTGAGCGGGAGTGAGGGACAGCGGTCACTCCTTGTTCATCTGCGGGGGTAGGGCACCTGTTTCACCGGGGTCCGGGGAAGTCACCGCGGCGACAGCCGGCCGTGCCCGGGGCGTTCCCTCCACAGGCGCAGGCCCACGTCCACCAGGCCCACCCTGTCCAGGTCCGGGATCTCGGTCAGGGGATGCCAGGCGGCCATGTCCGTGGAGCCGTTCGTCTCGTGGCGGAGGTCGCCGCCGGTGACGCGGGCCTCGTAGACGATGCGGAGGGCCTGGAAGTCGACGCGGGTGCCCAGTCGGCGGGGATCCTCGCGCCTGTCGGTGTCGATGCCGAGGAGGGTGGTGGGTTCGACCGCGTAGCCGGTCTCCTCGGCCACTTCGCGGACGACCGTGTCGTAGGGGTGCTCACCGTGGTCCATGCCGCCGCCCGGCAGGGTCCACCTCCGCACGCCCTCCCGGGAGACCCAGCGGGCCAGCAGCAGCTGCCCGTCGCGGACACACACGGCGTAGGCCGCCACCCTCAACTGCTCACGCATGCGCGCACGTTACCCACAATGTCCGCTCATGCGCGGCCATCGCACCCATGACGGGTTGAGGGTTAACCCCATGAAATGGATCCGTTGCGGTCAGCACTCCCCAAACATCTATCACTTTGGTAAGACTGGGCGATCAGCCGGGACCACATAACGGACCGGACCGATCCGAACCTGCCGCTCGGATCACCCATGCCCGTGCTCACTGAATTCCTTACCTACAAGGGATGTCGATGACCCTCACCCCCCAGCCCGGCCCCCGGCCGGGTTCGAGACGCGTGGCCCGCACAGCCGTGGCCGCTGGACTGGTCGCCGCGCTCTCCGCGGCCGGGCCGATACCCATGGCCTTCTCGGCGGACAACCCGTCCACCACCGTCCCGTCCGACGGCGGTGTCAAGTCCGCGCACGACAAGCTCGGCTCGAACGACGCCGACCTCCTCGCCGAGGCCAAGGCCGACGGCGACAAGAACGTCACGATGATGATCGCGACCGCCCCCGGCAAGACCGAGCAGGTCGCCGAGCAGCTGGACGCGGTCAAGGGCGGCTCCGTGGGCCGCACCTACGACAAGCTCGGCTACGTCCGCGCCACGGTCCCGACCAAGCGCGCCGACTCGGCCATCTCCGCCGCCGCGAAGCTCTCCTCCGTGCAGGGCATCGACCTGCGCCACGAGATCGTCCTCGACGACCCCTCGCCGGCCGCGGACACCGCGAAGGGCGCGAAGACGCAGGGCACGGTCGCCGAGACCTACCCCGGCCCGGACAAGAACACCCCCGCCAAGAACCCGTACAACCCGTCCTTCGAGACGGGCGCCGTGGACTTCGTGCGGAAGAACCCGACGGCCGACGGCCGGGGCATCACCATCGGCGTCCTGGACTCCGGCGTCGACCTCGCGCACCCGGCGCTGCAGAAGACGACCACCGGCGAGCGCAAGATCGTCGACTGGGTGACGTCCACCGACCCGATCGTCGACAACGACCTCAGCTGGCGTCCGATGACGAACTCGGTCTCCGGACCGACGTTCACCTACGGCGGCCGCACCTGGACCGCCCCCGCGGGCACCTACTCCGTCAACACCTTCCGCGAGTCCGCCACGGCGGGCGGCGACGCGGCGGGCGACGTGAACCGCGACGGCGACACCACCGACGCGTGGGGCGTGCTCTACGACGCGGCGGCCGGCACCGTCACCGTCGACGTCAACCAGAACTTCGACTTCCGCGACGACAAGCCGATGAAGCCGTACAAAAACGGCTACCAGATCGGCTACTTCGGCACCGACGACCCGGCGACCGACGTCGCCGAGCGTCAGCCGTTCGTCGTGGAGTACCGCAAGGACGTACCGATGGACCCCTTCGGGGGCGACTGGGTCGGCAAGAAGGCCGACTTCGTCAACATCGGCCTCATCTCCAGCGAGCACGGCACCCACGTCGCCGGCATCACCGCCGCGAACGGCCTGTTCGGCGGCAAGATGAACGGCGCCGCCCCCGGCGCGAAGATCGTCTCGTCCCGCGCCTGCGAGTTCGGCCCCGGCTGCACCAACGTGGCGCTCACCGAGGGCATGATCGATCTCGTCGTCAACCGCGGCGTCGACATCGTCAACATGTCCATCGGCGGCCTCCCGGCGCTGAACGACGGCAACAACGCGCGCGCCGAGCTGTACACGCGCCTCATCGACACCTACGGCGTCCAGCTGGTCATCTCGGCCGGCAACTCGGGCCCCGGCGCCAACACCATCGGCGACCCCGGTCTGGCCGACAAGGTGATCTCGGTCGGCGCGTCCATCTCCAAGGAGACCTGGGCCTCGAACTACGGCTCCGAGGTCGCCAAGGGCTACCAGCTGTTCAACTTCTCCTCGCGTGGCCCGCGCGAGGACGGCGGCTTCACCCCGACCCTGGTGGCCCCCGGCGCCGCGGTCAACACCGCCCAGACCTGGCTGCCCGGCTTCATCGCCCCCGAGGCGGGCTACACCCTGCCGGCCGGCTACCAGATGCTGAACGGCACCTCGATGGCCTCCCCGCAGGCGGCCGGCGCCTCCGCGCTGCTGCTCAGCGCCGCGAAGCAGAAGGGCATCGCCCTGCCGCCCGCGAAGCTGCGCACCGCGCTGACCTCGACCGCGGACCACATCCGCCGCGTGCAGGCGTACGCCGAGGGCGCGGGCCTGATGGACATCGAGGCCGCCTGGAAGTCGATCAAGGCGGGCGCCTCGGCGCACGAGTACACCGTCAAGGCCCCCGTCGACACGGCGATCGACTTCGCGCTGAAGACCCCGGGCTTCGGCACCGGCGTCTACGACCGCGAGGGCGGCCTGAAGGCCGGGCAGACGAAGACGTACGACGTCACCGTCACCCGCACCACCGGCGCCGACAAGGCCGTCGCGCACGACCTGCGCCTCAAGAACGACGAGAACGACGCGTTCTCGATCGTCGGCGGCGACACGGTCTCCCTGCCGCTGAACAAGCCGGTCACCGTGAAGATCGCCGCCACGCCCGAAGAGGCCGGCATCAGCAGCGTGATCCTGGAGGTCGACGACCCGAAGACCGTGGGCGTCGACAAGCAGATCCTCAACACGGTGGTCGTCTCCAAGCCGCTGAACTACACCCACTCGGTGAAGAGCACGGTCCAGCGCAACGCCTTCAAGTCGTACTTCGTCACCGTCCCCGAGGGCGCCAAGACCCTCGAGGTCGCGATCGGCGGGCTGAAGGACAAGAGCCAGACCCGGTTCATCGCCAACCACCCGTACGGTCTGGCGGTCGAGAGCACCAGCTCGCTGACCTGCTACAACAACTTCCAGGACGGCGGGGGCTGCAAGCCGGACGTGCGCTCGTACGCCAACCCGCAGCCCGGTGTCTGGGAGTTCGAGGTCGAGTCGCGCCGGACCTCCCCGCTGCTCGACAACCCCTTCAAGCTCGACTTCGCGATCTACGGGGCGACCTTCGACCCCGAGGTCGTCACCGTGCCCGAGGCCAAGGTCGGCACCCCGACCGCCGCCTCCTGGAAGGTGATCAACAAGCTCGCCCCGATCGAGGGCAAGCTGACGGGCGGCCCGCTCGGCTCGGCCAAGACCGACCGGCCGACCATCGCCACCGGTGCCACCCAGACCTCCACGGTCACGGTGCCCGCGGGCGCCAAGTCCCTGGACGTCTCCATCGGCGACACGGCCGACACGGGCGCCGACCTCGACCTGTACGTCTACGACGCCGCGGGCACCCAGGTCGGCAGCTCCGCGGACGGCGACTCCGAGGAGACCGTCTCCCTGCCGTCGCCGGCCGCCGGTACCTACACCATCGAGGTCGTCGGCTACGCCGTCCCGTCCGGGTCCACCGCGTACGACTACCGCGACGTGTTCTTCTCCTCCGCCCTCGGCGAGGTGAAGGTCGCGGGTGCCACCGTCAAGCTCGGCACGGGTCAGTCGACCACCGTCTCCGGTGACGTCGTCGCGGCCGCCCAGGCCCCGGCCGGCCGGGAGTTCTTCGGCCAGGTCCAGCTGGTCAACGCGCGCGGCACCGCCGCGGGCACCGGCAGCGTGCGGATCGAGAAGGTCACGCCGTAGCGCGCCGGTAGTGCGTGAGTGACGAAGGGGCGGGTGTCCACCAGGACACCCGCCCCTTCGGCGTTCAGCGGGTCACTCGCACGACAGCTTCTCCGATTCGGGCAGCGCCGCCTCCATCCAGGCCCGCTCGCGGGCGATCTGCGCCTCCTTCGTGGTCCAGACGTCCGGGTGGGCGCTGTCCTCGGGGATGCCCACGAGGACGTGGTCGCCCCGCTTCAGCCGGGGGTCGACGTCCTGGTCCATGGGGAAGACGATCCGCTCCCCGCCCTTGTCGGGCTTGATCCAGTGCTCCACCTCGACGGTGATGCGGTCCTGCGCGGCGCCGGGGACCGGTTCGACCTCGGTGACGGTGCCCTCGACGATGAAGCGGGCACAGGCGACGTACCCCTCCCGGCTGAGCGAGGCCGAGTCTCCGCCGCTGTCCTGCTTCTCGGCGTCGCCGTCGATCCGGCCCGCCGACTCCTCGGACACTCCCGAGTCGGCGGACGACTTCGTGTCCGCCGCGCCGCCGTCCTGCATGACGCCCCAGCCCACGCCGAGGACCACGGAGGCGACCGCCGCGGCGGCGAGGCTGCCGAAGGTGATCCTCAGGGCGCGCCGGGCACGGTCCGGCCGCGGCAGCAGGGGCGTCACCGACGCGGCGGAGGCCGGCGCGGTCCCGGACACCCGCCCGGGGTCCGTCCGGGCACCGGCCGCGTCCCCCGGCCGCGCGGCCGCCGGTCGCCCCGGCGGGGCCCCGGCCAGGGCGTCGTCGCCGGTCACCGCGAGCGCCTCGCCGATGATCCCCAGCTGCTCCCGCAGCAGCGCGACATCGGCGGCGGCCGTGTCCCGCGCCGCCATGAACTCCGCGTCCCGCAGCGCCTCTTCGGGCAGCGGATCGTCGAGGAGGGCGGCCATCAGCGCGTCCATACCGGCGTGGACGGGGCCGTCGTGACCGGTGTCGTCGTAACCCCGCGCCCCGTCGTGGCCGGTGTCGTCGTACGACCGGGCGCCCTCGTGTTCGTCGTCGGCGCGGCGCGCGCCGTCACCGCGGGCGAGGCCCTCGCCGGCCCCGTCCCCGCGAGCCACGCCGTCTCGCTCCACGCCGTCCCGCGCGACGTCCTCGTACTCGGCGTCGCGCCTGCTGTCGTCCCGGGCGGCCACGTCACACCACCTCGTCCTCGTGCAGGCGGGTGCGCAGGGCGCGGACCGCCGAGTGGAGCCTGCTCTTGACCGTGCCCTCGGGGATACCGAGTTCGTCGGCGATCCCGCGCACCGGCAGGTCGGCGTAGAAGCGCAGGACGAGGACCTGACGCAGGGCGTCGGGCAGCTCGTCCAGGCCTCGGGCGACGGCGAGCGAGAGCACGCTGGAGTCCTCCCCGGAGGGCAGCTCGTGCTGGCGCAGCGAGGCCAGGCGCTCCCCCAGACGCTCCTGGCGCCGCTTGGCGCGGTGCCAGTCCATCGCCAGGTTGGAGGCGACCACCGCCGCCCACGCGGACACGTCCCGCGGCGCCTCCTGGCCGTTCGCGGCCCGCTCCAGCAGCCGCAGCCGTACCTGCTGTACCCCGTCCAGCAGGTCCGACTGCGGCACACCGCCGAGCGCGAGCACCGCCCGCACCCGCCGCTCCTGGGCCTCGTCCAGCGGGTCGTGCGCCTCCCGGACGCTCGTGGCCTCCCGGACGCTCTCGACGTGGCGCGCCTTTCTGCGCAGCACAGTCCCCCCTCCCCTCCCGCGTTTCCCCTACGACGCCGCCCCGGGCCGAAACGTTCGGCGGGTTCGGCCCGGCTTTCCCGGCGGAGCGCAGAGGCGTACGTCACACCTTCGCGTGCGCCCGGATGCCGTGGGCAGGGTCGGGGCAGCACAGCTTGCGGTACGGGGCCACCGTAGGGCGAATTTCTCCAGCTCAGCAGGGGTGGCGGCCAAAGAAGCGGTCCCGGTGGCAGGGTCTGTCGCGTCCCGTCCGTCGGACCAGCCGATCAATCGATTGGACAGGCGGGCCCGGCCTGACCGCATGATGGAAAGGCCTCGGTCATGCCGCAGACACACCAGAGCCATGTAGAAGGAGTCGCCGTGAGGGTCGGAATCGTCGGAGCCACCGGTCAGGTCGGCACGGTCATGCGCAGGATCCTCAAGGACCGCGACTTCCCGACGAGCGAGCTGCGCCTGTTCGCGTCCGCCCGCTCGGCCGGTTCGGTCGTCGACGGCGTGACGGTCGAGGACGCGGCGACGGCCGACTACTCCGGCCTCGACATCGTCCTGTTCTCCGCGGGCGGCGCGACCTCGAAGGCGCTGGCCGAGAAGGTGGCCTCGCAGGGCGCTGTCGTGATCGACAACTCCTCCGCGTGGCGCCGCGACCCCGAGGTACCGCTGGTCGTCTCCGAGGTGAACCCGCACGCGATCGCCGACCGCCCCAAGGGCATCATCGCCAACCCGAACTGCACGACGATGGCCGCGATGCCGGTCCTGCGTCCGCTGCACGAAGAGGCGGGTCTCGAAGCCCTCGTCGTCGCCACCTACCAGGCGGTGTCCGGCTCCGGCGTGGCGGGCGTCGCCGAGCTGCACGGCCAGGTCCAGAAGGTCGTCGGGGACGCGGACAAGCTGACGCACGACGGCTCCGCGGTCGACTTCCCCGAGCCGGGCGTCTACCAGCGGCCCATCGCCTTCAACGTCGTCCCCCTCGCCGGCTCGATCGTCGACGACGGTCTGCACGAGACGGACGAGGAGCAGAAGCTCCGCCACGAGTCCCGCAAGATCCTGGAGATCCCCGGCCTCAAGGTCTCCGGCACCTGCGTCCGCGTCCCGGTCTTCTCCGGCCACTCCCTCCAGGTGAACGCCCGCTTCGCGCGCCCGATCACGGTGGAGCGCGCGACGGAGCTGCTGGCCGGCGCCCCCGGCGTCGCCCTCTCCGAGATCCCGACCCCCCTCCAGGCCGCCGGCCAGGACCCGTCCTTCGTGGGCCGCATCCGCGCCGACGAGACGGTGGACAACGGCCTCGCCCTCTTCGTCTCCAACGACAACCTCCGCAAGGGCGCCGCGCTGAACGCGGTGCAGATCGCGGAGCTGGTGGCGGCGGAGCTAAGCGAGTAGCCGGGCGGCACGCGAGGAAGGGGCGCCCACCGGACGGCGGTGGGCGCCCCTTCGCGTGTTCGGAGGATTCGGGGGGAGCGGGCACAGGTGTCCTCGCGGGAATCGGCATCCGTGCGAGGACACCGGTCATGGAAGGATGGCGCAACCCACACATACCGAGGAGATGACCGCGTGCCTGGCACAAACCTGACCCGCGACGAGGCTCAGCAGCGGGCGGCGCTGCTCACCGTCGACTCGTACGAGATCGATCTCGACCTCTCCGGCGCGCAGAGCGGGGGAGGCACCTACCGGTCCGTGACCACCGTGCGCTTCGACGTCACGGAGAGCGGCACGACGTCCTTCATCGACCTGGTGGCCCCGACCGTCCACGAGGTGACCCTCAACGGCGACGCGCTGGACCCGGCGGAGGTCTTCGCGGACTCCCGGATCGCGCTTCCCGGCCTGCTCCAGGGCCGCAACATCCTGCGGGTCGTGGCCGACGCCGCGTACACCAACACGGGCGAGGGCCTGCACCGGTTCGTGGACCCGGTCGACGACCAGGCGTACCTGTACACGCAGTTCGAGGTCCCCGACGCCCGCCGTGTCTTCGCGAGCTTCGAACAGCCGGACCTGAAGGCCACGTTCCAGTTCACCGTGAAGGCCCCGACGGGCTGGACCGTCATCTCGAACTCGCCGACTCCGGAGCCCAAGGACGACGTCTGGGTCTTCGAGCCGACGCCCCGGATCTCCACGTACATCACGGCGCTCATCGTCGGCCCGTACCACTCGGTGCACAGCGTGTACGAGAAGGACGGGCAGAGCGTGCCGCTCGGCATCTACTGCCGGCCGTCCCTCGCCGAGCACCTGGACTCCGACGCGATCTTCGAGGTCACCCGGCAGGGCTTCGAGTGGTTCCAGGAGAAGTTCGACTACGCGTACCCGTTCCAGAAGTACGACCAGCTGTTCGTGCCGGAGTTCAACGCGGGCGCGATGGAGAACGCGGGCGCGGTGACCATCCGCGACCAGTACGTCTTCCGCTCGAAGGTGACGGACGCGGCGTACGAGGTCCGCGCCGAGACCATCCTCCACGAGCTGGCCCACATGTGGTTCGGCGACCTGGTGACGATGGAGTGGTGGAACGACCTGTGGCTGAACGAGTCGTTCGCCACCTACACCTCGATCGCCTGCCAGGCCGACGCCCCCGGCTCGCGCTGGCCGCACTCGTGGACCACGTTCGCCAACTCCATGAAGACCTGGGCGTACCGGCAGGACCAGCTGCCGTCCACGCACCCGATCATGGCGGAGATCCGCGACCTGGAGGACGTGCTCGTCAACTTCGACGGCATCACCTACGCGAAGGGCGCCTCCGTCCTGAAGCAGCTTGTCGCGTACGTCGGGCAGGACGAGTTCTTCCGGGGCGTGCAGGCCTACTTCAAGGCGCACGCGTACGGCAACACGCGCCTGTCCGACCTGCTGGGCTCCCTGGAGAAGACCTCCGGCCGCGATCTGAAGGCCTGGTCGAAGGCGTGGCTGGAGACGGCGGGCATCAACGTCCTGCGCCCCGAGATCGAGACGGACGAGCACGGGGTCATCACCGCGTTCGCGATCCGCCAGGAGGCCCCGGCGCTGCCCGCGGGTGCGAAGGGCGAGCCGACGCTGCGTCCGCACCGCATCGCGGTCGGCCTGTACGAACTCGACGACGACAGCGGCAAGCTGATCCGTGACGAGCGCGTCGAGCTGGACGTCGACGGTGAACTGACCGCCGTGCCCCAGCTGGTGGGCCGCCGCCGCCCGGCCGTGGTCCTCCTCAACGACGACGACCTGTCGTACGCGAAGGTCCGCCTCGACGAGCGGTCGCTCGCGTTCGTCACCGAGCACCTCGGCGACTTCGAGGCCTCCCTGCCCCGCGCGCTGTGCTGGGCCTCGGCCTGGGACATGACACGTGACGCGGAGCTGGCGACCCGGGACTACCTGTCGCTCGTCCTGTCGGGCATCGGCAAGGAGTCCGACATCGGTGTCGTCCAGTCGCTGCACCGCCAGGTGAAGCTGGCGATCGAGCTGTACGCCGACCCGACGGCCCGCGAGGCGTTGCTGACCCGCTGGACGGACGCCACGCTCGCGCATCTGCGTGCCGCGGCCGCCGGCTCCGACCACCAGCTGGCCTGGGCCCGCGCGTTCGCCGCGACCGCCCGGACGCCCGAGCAGCTGGACCTGCTGGAGGCACTGCTGGAGGGCACGCAGACGATCGAGGGCCTGGCCGTCGACACCGAGCTGCGCTGGTCCCTCGTACAGCGGCTCGCGACGGTGGGCCGCTACGACGAGGCGGAGATCGCCGGCGAGTACGAGCGCGACCGGACCGCCGCCGGTGAGCGCCACGCGGCCACCGCCCGCGCCTCGCGTCCGACCGCCGAGGCCAAGGCCGAGGCCTGGTCGCAGGTCATCGAGTCGGACAAGCTCCCCAACGCGCTGCAGGAAGCGGTGATCGGCGGCTTCGTCCAGACCGACCAGCGCGACCTCCTCGCCGCCTACACCGACCCGTACTTCGAGGTGGTGAAGGACATCTGGGAGTCCCGCTCGCACGAGATCGCCCAGCAGATCGCGATCGGCCTCTACCCGACGGTCCAGGTATCGGCCGACACCCTGCACAAGACGGACGCGTGGCTGACCGCCGCCGAGCCCAACGCGGCCCTGCGCCGCCTGATCTCGGAGTCCCGCTCGGGCGTGGAGCGAGCGCTGCGGGCCCAGGCCGCGGACGCGGCGGCTGCCACGGAGTAGCGGCCGCCGCGAGCAACGACCACCGCTCGTACGACGACGGGGGCGCCCGGTGAGAGATCACCGGGCGCCCCCGTCGTTCGTCAGCGGCCGGGGCGGCTGACGAGCGGGGCCCGAGACTCGCCGCCGTGCCGCGGCCGAGGCATGTGCCGTGCCCCGTCGGCCGGCGTCGGCGTGCGGGGCCGGAGCTGGCCGGCGATCGTCGCGCCGAAGGCGATGGCCATGCCGAGCAGTTGGAGGGGGCCGAGGGACTGGCCGAGGGCTGCCCAGCCGACGACGGCGGCGGTGAGGGGGGACAGCGGACCGAGGAAGGTGACCTGGGTGGCGGAGAGGCGGCCGATGCCCCGGAACCAGAGCCAGTAGGAGACGGCGGTGTTGCCCAGCATGAGGTAGAGGTAGCCGCCGATCGCCGGGCCGTCCAGGGCCGGGGGCGCGCCCTCGACCAGCAGGGCGAGCGGGGCGATCAGGAGGCCGCCCGCGGTCAGCTGCCAGCCGGTGAGGGCGAGGGGGGTGACGCCGGCCGGGCGCCCCCACCGCTTGGTGAGGACCGTGCCGGTGGACATGGAGGCGGTGGAGGCGAGCGCCGCGAGCAGTCCGACCGGGTCCAGCGCGCCCGCCGCCTTCAGGACGACCAGACTGACGCCGAGGGCCGCGGCGATGCCGGTGAGCAGCGTGCGTACGGTCGGCCGGTCACCCAGCAGCAGGGCCGCCAGTCCCGCGACGAACAGCGGCCCGGCCGAGCCGACCACCGCCGCCATACCGCCCGGCAGCCGGTACGCGGAGAGGAAGAGCAGCGGGAAGAAGGCGCCGATGTTCAGCGCGCCCAGCACCGTGGCCTTCCACCACCAGACCCCGCGCGGCAGCGTGCGCGAGATCGCCAGGAGCAGCAGCCCCGCCGGGAGCGCCCGCACCAGGCCGGTGAACAGGGGGCGGTCGGCCGGCAGGAACTCCGTCGTCACGGCGTAGGTGGTGCCCCAGGAGAGGGGGGCGAGCGCGGTCAGGGCGATGAGGGGAAGACGACGGGCGGTGTGCGCGGTGTGCGCGGTCATGGGACGCGTCCTTCGCGGCGGGGAGGGCGGCTCGGTCGGTAGGCACTCGAAGTAGCTTGCTTGCAATTAGCTTAGCGCTAAGCCACTTTCCGTCAAGCTACTTTCTTGCGGCCGACCCATCGGCATCCGATACTCACCCCATGAACGCGCGCCCCGAGCCCGACAGGCCCCTTCGCGACCCCGTCGACACGATCGTCGACCAGTGGGCCGTGGCCCGGCCCGACCTGGACACCACCGCGATGGAGGTGTTCGGCCGCGTCTACCGGCTCTCGCGGGCGCTGGGAGACCGGATGGAGAAGGCGTACGCGCGGTTCGGGATCTCACGCGGCGAGTTCGACGTGCTCGCGACCCTGCGGCGGTCCGGGGAGCCGTACACCCTCTCGCCCCGTCAGCTCTCGGCCACCCTCATGCTCACCACCGGCGGGATGACCGGCCGGCTGGACAAGCTCGAACGCGCGCACCTGCTCCGCCGCTCCCCCGACCCGCACGACCGCCGGGCCCTTCAGGTCACCCTCACCGACGAGGGGCTGCGCCTGATCGACGAGGCGGTCGTGGCGGGCCTGGCCGTGCAGACCGAGGCGCTCGCCGCCCTGGACGACGAACAGGCCGGCCAACTGGCCGGCCTGCTGCGGTTGCTGGTGGTGGGTACGGGGTCATGAGGGAACGCGTCGAGGGCACCCCCGGCGCGCGGGTGTGCGCGTGCGCCGGGGGTGCCCTCGATGGAACGTCTCAGCGAGGTGGAGCGGAGGTGGTCAGGCCTTCGCCTTGGCCTTGGCCTTCGGCTGACGGTCCGTCGATCCGTCCAGGACCCACACGAGGCCGGCGATCACCGCGAACAGGGCGAGCGGCGCCACCACGAAGAGGCCGAGCGTCTCGATCACGCTGAGGCCCGGGCCCGGGTCGTCGCCGTCGTCGGGCGTCAGCGCGAGGGCGGGGGACGACATGAGCAGCATCATCAGCGTCGTACCGGCAGCCAGGGCGCCGGCGCGCAGGGCGTTCTTCTTGTCCACGCGCTAAAGGTAACGAACGTGCGGGGGGTCCGCTCGGGCGGGGGGCGCCTTTCGGAGGGCGGGGGGCGCCTGAGGGGGTGGGGGCGCGGGTTTCGTCGGCGGGTGCGGCTTCGGTGGGGGCTGGTCGCGCGGTTCCCCGCGCCCCTGAAAAGCAGGGGCTGCGCCCCCTGCTTTTCAGGCCCGCAGGACCGTCGGCTTTCAGGCCCGCAGGGCCTGGAGCTTTTAGGGGCGCGGGGAACTGCGCGAGAAGCCCCACCGGACCCGCGCCCGCCCACGAACAGGAACCCCCCCCCACCCCCTAGGCGCCCCCCGCCCCCAGGAACGCCGCTACGACACCCCCCGCACCACGTCCACCAGCGCGTACAGACGAGGTGACGCCGCCAGATCCTCCAGCGTCGCCGGACGGCCCTCCGCGTCGGCGATCGGCAGACGCCAGTTCGGATACTGATCCCACGTACCGGGCAGGTTCTGCGGACGGCGGTCTCCGAGCGCGTCGGGGAGCCAGAGCCCGATCATGCGGGCGGGTGTCCGCAGAAGGAACCGGTGGACGGCCTGGATCCGCTCCTCCTCGGACGTCGTGGAGATGCCCCCGCCGGCGCCGTTCAGCAGACCCAGCCTGGCCAGGAGGGCCAGCCATTCGCCCGCGTCGGCGGCGGCCTCCGCCCGCTCCTCCTCCAGGGACCGCGTGAGCAGACCCAGGCCGTGGCGCAGGTCGACGTGGTCGCAGGTCAGCCGCGAGGCGGTGGGCGGGAGGTCGTGCGTGGTGGCGGTGGCGAGACAGTTCGCGCGCCAGCGCTCGGGCGGCAGGGGCCGGCCCGTGCCCTCCCAGTCGCGTTCGAACCACAGGACGGACGTGCCCAGCACCCCACGCGCGTCGAGGGCCTCGCGCACACCCGGCTCGACCGTGCCGAGATCCTCGCCGATCACCAGGGCGCCGGCCCGCGACGCCTCCAGGACCAGGATCGCGAGCATGGCGTCGGCGTCGTAGCGGACGTACGTGCCCTCGGTCGGGGCCTGGCCCTGCGGTACCCACCAGAGGCGGAACAGGCCCATGACGTGGTCGATGCGGAGGGCGCCCGCGTGGCGGAGGAGGGCGCGCAGGAGGTGGCGGTAGGGGGCGTAGCCGGACTCGGCGAGGCGGTCCGGGCGCCAGGGCGGCAGACCCCAGTCCTGGCCGCGGGAGTTGAAGGCGTCGGGGGGCGCGCCGACGGACATGCCGGAGGCGAAGTACTCCTGCTGGGCCCAGGCGTCGGCGCCGCCGGGGTGTACGCCGACGGCCAGGTCGTGCACCAGACCGATCGGCATGCCGGCGTCGCGCGCGGAGCGTTGGGCGGTGCCGAGCTGGGCGTCGGTCAGCCAGGCCAGCCGGGTGTGGAAGTCGACGCGGTCCATCAGTTCCCCGCGTGCGCGGGCGGTCTCGGCGGAGCGTGGGTCGCGCAGGCCGGCCGGCCAGCGCGACCAGTCGGAGCCGTGGACCTCGGCGAGCGCGCACCAGGTGGCGTGGTCCTCCAGCGCCTCGCCCTCCTCGGCGAGGAAGTCCCAGTAGGCGGCCCGCCGCCCGGGGCCGAGCGGGACGGCGCGTACCAGGTCCAGGGCCTCGCGTTTGAGGGCCCACACCGCGTCCCGGTCGATCAGCTCGCCCTTGGCCAGGACGGATTCCCGCAGCCGCACGGCCCGCTCCAGCAGCCCGCCGACGCGGTCGCGCCCCTCGGGGGAGGCGAGGGCGTAGGGGTACTCCGGTACGTCCTCCACCCGCAGGTGGACCGGGTCGGGGTAGCGGCGGGAGGAGGGGCGGTACGGGGAGGGGTCGGTGGGGGCGCCGGGGACCGCCGCGTGCAGCGGGTTGACCTGGACGAATCCGGCGCCGAGGGCGCGGCCCGCCCAGGCGGTGAGTTCGGCGAGGTCGCCGAGGTCGCCCATGCCCCAGCTGCGCTGCGAGAGGAGGGAGTAGAGCTGGACGAGGAGGCCGTACGTGCGGCCGGGCGGGGCGGGCAGCCGGGCCGGGGCCACCACGAGGTGGGCGTCGGCGGTGCGCCCGTCGGGAGCGGTGGCGCGCAGGGCGTGCACGCCCGGGGGCAGTTTCTCGATGCCGGAGCGGAGTTCGCCCTGCTCGGTCTCGATACGCAGCCGGGTGCCGTCCGGGAGGGCGGTCAGCGCGGCCGGGGGCTCGCCGTCGGCCCAGTGGACGACGGTCGGCGGCAGCAGCCGTTCGCCGAGACTCCGTTCGCGGGCCGCGAGGGCGGCGGCGACGGACTCGGGGGTGCTCGCGTCGACGTCCAGCGCGGCGAGAGCGGCCACGACCGCGCCGTCCGAGGCGGCGACCGTGTGGTCCGGGGAGGGGCTGTAGGAGGTGGCGACGCCGCACAGGGCGGCGAGCCGGGCCAGCGGGGTCTCGGCCATCGGGCTCGAACCCCCTGGGTCTTCGTGCATCTAGACCCCCGATGCGGCGCCGTGGGACGTGGGTTCACTGGTGAGGGGGGCCGCGTCGGTGAGAGGCGGCTCGCTGGTGAGGGGTTCGGCGTCCGGGAGCGGGGGCTCACTGGTGAGCGGGACGTCGGCGCAGGGCCCCTCGGCACTGAAGACACAGACGTGGGGTTCGTGGAGCTCGAAGGGCTCCGGCGTGCGTTTGGAGCGGACGGGGGCCGGAAGATGAGCCGGTGCGGCCACGGGGGTCTCCTAGTCGTCGTACGGCGATGGGGTGCGGGTCCGGGGTACTCCAGCCCTACCCAGCGGGCGGCGTCGCAGACGTGGGTGGGGGGACATCGTGGTTCTGATCACTTTCGCGCCGGTGCTCCTCCCCCGGCTCACCCAGCCCCTCCCGCTCACTATTCACTCAGTATATGTACTCGATGTATAGTGATCACCATGAGCACCCGTCACATCCTGTTGGGCCTGCTCGCCGGTGGGCCGAGCCATGGCTACGACCTCAAGCGACGGCACGACGAACGCTTCCCGCAGGCCCGCCCGCTGGCCTACGGCCAGGTCTACACGACCCTGCAGCGGCTGGTCCGCGACGGACTCGCCGAGATCGACGGCACCGAGGCGGACAGCGGTCCGGAGCGGACGATGTACCGCTCGACGGACAAGGGGGCCCGCGAACTGACCGAGTGGGCCGGGGAGATCACCGCGCCCGCGCCGTTCGTGACGAACGAGATCTTCGCCAAGCTCGTCGTCTCGATCCTCGCCGGGGGCGACCCGGCCGGCTACCTGAGGGCGCAGCGCACCGCGCACATGGCGCGGATGCGGGAGCTGACCGCCGTGAAGACCGCGCCGGGAGCCGATCTCGCGACGGTGCTCGGGGCCGACTTCGCCCTCAACCATCTCGACGCCGATCTCCGCTGGATGAACACCACCGCGGCCCGGCTGACCACCCTGACCGCGGAGGTCGACGCAGCGTGAACGAACAGAACCCCCACGACAACTCCGGCCCCGGGCCGCTGCTCACGGCCCGGGGTCTCGCCAGGCGGCACGGCAGGACACAGGCGCTGCGCGGCGCCTCGGTGGAGCTGCGCGAGGGAGAGATCCTCGCCGTCACCGGGGCCAGCGGCAGCGGCAAGTCCACCCTGCTGCACTGCCTCGCGGGCATCGTCCGGCCGGACGAGGGCTCGGTGACGTACGCGGGCAGGCGGCTCGACCGGCTCCCGGAGAAGGAACTGAGCGAACTGCGCCGGACGGACTTCGGAATCGTCTTCCAGTTCGGGCAGCTGATACCCGAACTGACGGCCGTCGACAACGTCGCGCTGCCGCTGCTGCTGGCCGGCGCGGCCCGCCAGGAGGCGCGGGAGCGGGCCGGTGAGTGGCTGGAGCGCTTCGGCGTGCGCGGGCAGGAGGAACAGCGGCCCGGTGAGATGAGCGGCGGCCAGGCGCAGCGGGTGTCACTGGCGCGGGCTCTGGTGACCGCGCCGAAGGTGGTGTTCGCGGACGAACCGACCGGGGCGCTGGACTCACTGGCGAGCGAGCAGGTGATGGCGTCGCTGACGCACGCGGCCCGGGAGTCCGGTACGGCGGTGCTGCTGATCACCCATGACGCGCAGACGGCGGCGTACGCGGATCGGGAGGTCGTGTTGCAGGACGGTGTCGTGGTGGCGGAGGCGGACGCCGCGCTGGAGGTGACGCGGTGAGGGCGCTGACGAACGACTTCCGGTTGGCAGTCCTGCTGACCCGGGGCGCCGACCGGCGCGAGCGGTGGCGGATGACCCTGACAGCCCTCGGAGCGGCCCTGGCCACCGGATTCGCCATGTCGGCGGCAGCGCTGGCCTCGTTGGAAGGCCAGTACTCCGTCCAGTACGGCAACGGTCTGCTGAACCACCCCGGCGAACGCTCCGGGGTGATCGTCACCCTTCTGCTCCTGTTGGTCCCGGTGCTCGGGTTCCTCGGCCAGTCCACCCGCGTGGGCGCCGTGCACCGCGACCGGCGGATGGCCGGGCTGCGGCTGGCCGGGGCGTCGGCGGCCCAGGTGCGCAGGATCGCGGCGCTGGAGACGGCCGTGGCCTGTCTCGTCGGTTCCCTGGTCGTGACGGTCTTCTTCGTGCTGTTCCTGCTGACCACGTGGACCCCGCCCGCCCTGGCCTGGGTCGGTGTCGTCCTGGTGGCACTCGGGGTGCCTGTGCTCGGCGTGGTGGCGAGCGCGCTGGCACTGCGCCGGGTGGTGGCCTCGCCGCTGGGCTGGGTGCGCCGGGTGCGGCCGAGCACCGGCCGGGGGCCCGGGTGGGTGTTCCTGGGTGCGGTGGCCCTGGTGATGCTCGGGGGGCTGCTCTTCGTCGCCAACACCAACCGCGACATGCCCGGCAAGACCGGCCACGGTCCGCTGATCGTGGCCGGCGCACTGCTCGCGGTGGGCGCGGGCGCGGTGTGGCTCTCGGGCACGGTCTCGGCGTTCGTAGGCCGGCTGCTCGCCGCGCGCGCCGGGAGCCCGGCGGTACTGATCGCCGCCGAGCGGCTGCGTGACGACCCGTGGGCCTCGGCCCGCACCCACGCGGCCGTTCTCATGGGGACCGTCGCGGGCAGCGGGTTCATCGGGGTCCGGCAGGCGCTGCTCGCAGAGGTGTACAGCACCAGGTACCTCGCCGAGGAGGCGTCCTTCTATGTCACCGGTGTGAACCTGGCCGCCGCCGCGATCCTCGTCGGTTTCGCCGTCACCCTGTGCGGCCTGGCGGTCGGCACCGCCGAGTCGCTGGCCACCCGCCGCCGGGGCCTCGCCGCGCAGGTCGCCGCCGGAGTTCCGTACGAGGTACTGCGCCGTGCGCTGCTGCTGGAGACCGCCCTGCCGCTCGCTCCGTCGGTGCTGGTCGCCGGCCTCGGTGGCACGGCGATCGCCGTCGGGTACGCCACGGCGTTCGGCGACGGCCTGGTCATCCCCTACGGCGCGCTCCTGGTGCCCCTCGCGGCCTACGGCACCTGCCTCCTCGCGGCGGCCACGGCCCTCCCCCTGCTGCGCCGCACGGTCCGCCCCGCGGAGCTGCGGTTCGCGTAGGGGCCCGAGGCCGCGGCGGCCCGGGGGACACGGGGGTGCTCCCGGCCGCCGGACGACGCCGGACACAGCGGTGGGGGCGCCCGGACATTCCCGGGCGCCCCCACCGCAGCGCACCACCACGAACGCGCCCTCGCGCTACTTCGGTACCCCCGAGGGCGTGATCGGCGTCGCCCGCTCCGACTGGGGCGAGGTCGTGCTGGAGTAGACGGACGGGGCCGCCACGCCGGCGGCCGGGTCGGCGTCCGGGTTGTCGGCGGCGAGGGCCTGGGTGCCGCCGACGATGGGGATGTCGGCGGCGTCGAAGGCCTTCTTGATGCGCCAGCGCAGTTCACGCTCGACGGTGAGGGCCTTGCCGGGCATGGTCTTGGCGGAGACGCGGACGACCATCGACTCCAGGAGCACGTCGTCGAGGCCGAGCACCTCGATGGGGCCCCACAGAAGCTCGTTCCAGGGCTCCTCCTTGCTCATCGCCTCGCCGACCTCCATCAGCGTGCGGCGGACCTTGTCGAGGTCCTCGTCGTAACGGACGATGACGTCGACGCCGGCCGTGGCCCAGCCCTGGGAGAGGTTGCCGATGCGCTTGACCTCGCCGTTGCGGACGTACCAGATCTCGCCGTTGTCGCCGCGCAGCTTGGTGACGCGCAGGCCGACCTCGATCACCTCGCCGGAGGCGACGCCCGCGTCGACGGTGTCCCCGACGCCGTACTGGTCCTCCAGGATCATGAAGACGCCGGAGAGGAAGTCCGTGACCAGGTTGCGGGCGCCGAAACCGATGGCGACGCCCGCGACACCGGCGGAGGCCAGCAGCGGGGCGAGGTTGATCTCGAAGGTGGCGAGGACCATCAGGGCGGCGGTGCCCAGGATGAGGAAGGACGCCACCGAGCGCAGCACCGAGCCGATGGCCTGGGAGCGCTGGCGGCGGCGCTCCACGTTGACCAGCAGCCCGCCGAGCGTGCCGCCCTCGACGCCCGGCACGGAGCGGTTCATCCGGTCTATGAGCTTGGTGATCGCCCGCCGGACGAACACTCTCAGCACCGCCGCTATCACCACGATCAGCAGGACGCGGAGACCGATCGCCAGCCATGTGGACCAGTTCTCCTCCACCCAGCTGGCGGCGTTGGTCGCGCTCTCCTGGGCGTCCTCCAGCGACGGCACCGCGGGGGTCGTCGACGTCTCCGAGGGGGACGGCGACGGCGTGGCGGCGGCCAGTAGGAGGGGCAGGGAAGAAACGGACGACACGGCGGATACCTCCAGGTGCTCTATCTGCCCTCCGGTACGGCGGTCAAGATCCGTCAGATCACGGATGGGTCACCGGACGGGCAGGCCCACCACACTAACGGGGCATTGTGTGGAGGACGTCGCCATGTTCGAGGGAGACAAGGCGCTCACCAGGGAGTGAAGGGCGCACGCGGCGGGGGATGAATCAAGGTGTGGTCGAAAACACTCCCAGCCCGTTACCGGGACATGGTGGCGCTTCCACCAGGCATGAGGGGAGACTGACTACGGATCGTCCACGGCGCGAGCCACGCGCCGCCGGCGTACAAGGAGGCATCCGTGCCGCACGTCCTGGTCCTCAACGCGTCGTACGAGCCGCTCGGTGTCGTACCGCTCCGCCGCGCGCTCGTCCTCGTCCTGGAGAACAAGGCGGTCTCCCTGGAGGAGTCCGGCGCCTATCTGCACAGCGCGACCGTCACAGTCCCCGCACCCAGCGTGGTCCGGCTCAAGCGATTCGTCCGGGTTCCCTATCGGGGGCCCGTTCCTCTGACCCGTCGGGCGCTGTTCGCCCGCGACGGGGGCCGGTGCATGTACTGCGGTGGCGTCGCAACCAGCGTCGACCACGTCATCCCGCGCAGTCGCGGGGGCAAGCACGTCTGGGACAACGTCGTCGCGTCATGCCGCCGCTGCAACCATGTCAAGGCCGACCGCCATCTCGTCGAGATCGGCTGGCGGCTCCGTCACAAACCCGCTCCGCCCTCCGGGCTGGCCTGGCGCATCATCGGCACCGGTCACAGGGACCCGCGCTGGCTGCCCTACCTGCAACCGTTCGGCGCGGACGACGCGATGGCCCGGATCGACGGCATCTCCGCCTGACGGTCCGGGTTTTTGCATGGCCGGGTGCCTCCTCCCGCGGGGCACCCGGAACGCCCGCATCCGGTTGACCTGCGGTTTCGTTACCGTCTCCACAAGTACCCCGCATTCCCCTCGCACAAGTGATCGCCTAGTGTCACTTCCAACAGGCGGCCCTTGTTCTGGAGCGCAACGCCCAGGGGCCCGCCTCGAATGTGGGGACTCATGCGCAAGCTCGCCATAGGCGCCGCCGTGTCCGGCGCCCTGGCTCTCACCGGCCTGGCCGCGCCCGCCGCGCTGGCCGACTCGCCGGACCTGACCTTCGGCGCCGTCACCGTCAACAACGGCAAGCCGATCGTCATCGGCACCAAGGCCGAGGTGACCGTTCCGGTCACGTACAGCCTCACCCGGCCGACCGCTTTCAAGGTCGACTACAAGAACAACTTCCTGGGCGTCGCCCTCTACCGGGGCAGGCTCGCGGAGCCCGACAACGCCATCGAGAGCCCGCCCAAGAAGCCCGTCTGCACCCCGACGGCGACGACCGACACCACGGTGACCGAGTCCTGCACCACGAAGCTCACCATCGATCCTCGGGACAGCCTCTTCGAGGGCGCGGACGCCACCACCTGGAAGGCGGCCGCCTTCTACAGCGAGCAGGCCATCGACGAGGACGACTCCGACGACCACATCAGCTTCCACCTCGGGAGCGACATCTGGGGCAACCTCGGCACCGCCAAGCTCCAGCGGCTCGCCAAGGCCACCGTCAACGCCACCCCCGAGCCGGCCGTCAAGGGCAAGACCCTGACCGTCAAGGGCACGCTCACCCGCGCCGACTGGAACACCGGCCGCTACGCGGGCTACAAGGGCCAGAAGGTGGCCCTGCAGTTCAAGGCCAAGGGCGCCGCCGCCTACACGGACGTGAAGACGGTGACCTCCGGCACCACCGGCGCCCTGTCGACCACGGTGAAGGCGTCGAAGGACGGCACCTTCCGCTACGTGTTCGCGGGCACGTCGACCACGGCGGCCGTGAAGTCCGCGGGGGACTTCGTCGACGTGAAGTGATGTGAAGCGGATCGAAGTGAACTGAGGTGACGCGCGTGAGGTGAGATGCGACCGCCCCGCCCCACGCGCCACCGACAGCACCGCCCCCGGGTAACGACTCCGTCGCCCGGGGGCGGTTTTTACTGGCCAGATATTGACGCCCACCTGGTCTAGTCCTATCGTCCTGGCATCCGACAGGAAACTTTCCTAACAGTTGGCAGGTGGCGGACCATGGCAGGAACACCCCGCGTACTGCGCGCCATGAACGACCGCGCCGCACTCGATCTGCTGCTGGAGCACGGGCCGCTCTCCCGGACCCGGCTCGGCAAGCTGACGGGGCTGTCCAAACCGACGGCCTCACAGCTCCTGGCCCGCCTCGAAGCCGCCGGACTCGTCGTGGCCACCGGCACCGGCACGGAAGGGTCCGGCACCGGCGGACCCGGCGAGAGCGGATCCGGCGCGGGCCGACCCGGCCCCAACGCCCAGCTCTACACGGTCGACCCGACCGCCGCGTACGCCGCGGGCCTGGACGTCACCCCCGAACGCGTCCTGGCCGCCGTCGCCGACATCACCGGCCGCACGGTCGGCGAGTTCGCCGTCCCCACCCCCGGACGACGCCCCGCCGAACCCGTCGTACACCAGGTCACCACCGCCCTCGACGGGGCGGTCAAGGCCGCCGGGCTCGTCCGGGCGGACGTGCGCCGGCTCGTCATCGGCACACCGGGCGCCTTCGACCCCGGCACCGGGCGGCTGCGGTACGCCTCGCACCTGCCCGGCTGGCACTCCCCCGCCCTCCTCGACGCACTCGCCGCCGCGCTGCCGATGCCGGTGGAGTACGAGAACGACGTGAACCTCGCCGCCCTCGCCGAACAACGGCTGGGCGCGGCCAGGGGCCACGAGGACTTCGTCCTGCTGTGGAACGAGGGCGGACTCGGCGCCGCGGTGGTCCTGGGCGGACGGCTGCACCGGGGCTTCACCGGGGGCGCCGGCGAGGTCGGTTTCCTGCCGGTCCCCGGTGTGCCGCTGGTGCGCCAGGTGACCAAGGCGAACAGCGGGGGGTTCCAGGAACTCGCCGGTTCGCAGGTCATCCCCCGGCTCGCCCGTGAGCTGGGCATCACCGACATCCCCGACGGGCCGTACGCGGAGGTCGCCGCCGCCCTCGTGGCGCGGGCCGCCGCGGTCGACTCCGGTCCGCACCGGCGACTTCTGGCCACGTACGCCACCGCCGTCGCCACCGGTCTGGCCGCACTCGTGTCCGTACTCGATCCCGAACTCATCGTCCTCAGCGGCTCGGCGCTGGCCTCCGGCGGGGAGCCGTTGCGGGCTCTCGTGGCGGCCGAACTGGGCGAACTGGCCGCTTCCCGGCCACGACTGGTCATCGGTGCCGTACTCGAACACCCGGTACTGCGGGGGGCGTTGGAGAGTGCGCTCGCGACGACGCGGGACGAAGTGTTCGACACGTTGACGCTCCGCTGAGTTCGGCCGCGTTCCAGGTCGTTCGAAAACCGCCGGCCCGTCGCGGCCGGTCGCGCCCACGCGGCGGAGCCGCACATCGATACCGCCTCGCGCCCCTGAGGTTTCCCGGGCGCGCCCCCATCCCTCCAGATCACCCCTCCCCTCCCCTCCCTTTCCTCAGGAGACCTCGCCATGTCCGGAATATCCAAGAACGCGGCGATCGCGCTCGCCGCCACCGCCTCTCTCGCCCTCCTCGCCACCGCCTGCACCGGTCAGGCCGACACCACCTCCTCCGACGACCCGAACGCCAGGACGACCATCACCTTCTGGCACGGGTGGAGCGCGCCCGGCGAGGTGAAGGCGATCCAGGCGAACGTGGACCGGTTCGAGAAGAAGCACCCCAACATCACGGTGAAGGTCGTCGGGAACATCAACGACGACAAGCTCAACCAGGCGCTGCGGGCGGGCGGTTCGAGCGGGCCGGACGTCGTGTCCTCGTTCACGACGTCCAACATCGGCAAGTTCTGTTCCTCCGGGGCCTTCGCCGACCTCAAGCCCTTCATCGAGAAGTCGAAGCTCGACCTCGACAAGATCATCCCGAAGCCGATGCTGGACTACACGCAGTTCGAGGGCACCCGGTGCGCGCTGCCGCTGCTGGGGGACGCGTACGGGCTGTATTACAACAAGGACGCGTTTCGGAAGGCGGGCATCAAGTCGCCGCCGAAGACGTGGTCCGAGTTCGCCGTGGACGCGAAGAAGCTGACGAAGACCAAGGGCGACAGCTACACGCAGCTCGGGTTCATGCCGAACTACCACGGCTACGAGACGGTCGTGGACCACTACATGTCGCAGTGGGACCACTCCTACTTCAACGCCGAGGGCAAGTCGAACATCTCCGAGGACCCGGCGTTCGCGGAGATGTTCACGTACCAGAAGAAGCTGGTGGACTCGCTCGGCGGCTTCGCGAAGCTGGAGAAGTACCGGAACACCTTCGGTGACGAGTGGGGCGCCAAGCACCCCTTCCAGACCGGCCAGGTGGCCATGCAGCTGGACGGCGAGTGGCGGCTCGGGATGGCGAAGGAGGCCGGGACCGACTTCGAGATCGGCACCGCGCCGATGCCCGTGGCCGACGACGAGGTGGCCGAGTACGGCAAGGGCTTCCTCTCCGGCACGGTCATCGGCATCGCCCCGCAGAGCCGGAAGCAGAACGCGGCCTGGGAGCTGGTGAAGTACCTGACGACCGACACCGAGGCCGTCGTCTCCTTCGCCAACGCCATCCACAACGTGCCGTCCACGTTCGCCGCCCTGAAGTCGCCCGGCCTGAAGGTGGACGAGGGCTTCAGGACGTTCCTGGACATCGCCCAGAACCCGCACTCGAACACCCCGCCGGCCTCCATCAACGGCTCGACGTACCAGACGACACTCCAGGACTTCGGCTACCAGTACGAGTCCGGCAAGGTGAAGGACCTGCACAAGGGGCTGGAGAAGACCGCGGCGCAGATCGACACCGACATCGCGCAGGCGAAGTAGCGGTACGGGAACGGGATCCCTCCGATGTCCACGCACTCCCCGCGTGTGGCCCTCGCGTCCACGCACACGCTACGGTCGAAGCGCCGCCGGTCGGCGCTTCGAACAGCGGCCTTCCTGTCACCCTGGCTGATCGGGTTCGGCGTCTTCTTCGCCTATCCGCTCGTGTCGACCGTGTACTTCTCGCTGATGAAGTACGACGGCTTCGGTACCCCGGTCTTCCGCGGCCTCGGCAACTGGTCCTACGTCTTCGAGGACTACCCGCTGTTCTGGCCGGCCCTGCGCAACACGCTCTGGCTGGTCCTCGTGATGGTGACCTGCCGGGTGCTGTTCGGGCTCGGCGTCGGTCTGCTGATCACGAAGATCAAGACCGGCGCGGGCGTCTTCCGCACCCTCTTCTACCTGCCGTACCTCGCGCCGCCGGTCGCCGCGACGCTGGCCTTCGTCTTCCTCCTGAACCCCGGGACCGGGCCGGTCAACTCCGTCCTCGAAGGGCTGGGTCTGCCGGCACCCGGCTGGTTCACCGACCCCGCCTGGTCCAAGCCGGCGCTCACCGCGCTCGCGCTGTGGGGCGTGGGCGACCTGATGGTCATCTTCATGGCCGCGCTGCTCGACGTGCCGAAGGAGCAGTACGAGGCCGCCGAGCTGGACGGGGCGTCGGCCTGGCAGCGGTTCCGGTTCGTGACGCTGCCGACCATCTCACCGATCGTGATGTTCGCGGTGGTCACGGGCGTGATCCAGACCATGCAGTACTACACGCAGCCCCTGGTGGCCGGAAAGGTCGCCTCCGGCGTCATCGGCGGCTCCGGGCAGCAGTTCGAGCCCGGCTACCCGGACAAGTCGACGCTGACGCTGCCGCAGCTCGTCTACAACCTCGGCTTCCAGCGCTTCGACTACGGCTCCGCCTGTGTGGTCGCCCTCGTGCTGTTCGCCCTGTCGATGGTGTTCACGGCGCTGCTGATGCGGCGCCGGGGCGGACTGATCGGAGCGGGTGACCGATGACCCAGGTACTCGATGTACGCGACAGGCCGGTGGCGCAGGCCGCCGCCGCGGCGAGCGAACGGACCGCCCGCCGCCGGGCGCTGCTGGAGTGGATCGCCGTCCACTCGCTGGGCGTGGCCGCCGCGCTCTTCTTCACCCTGCCCTTCGTCTTCGTCGTGCTGACCTCGCTGATGGGCGACCAGCAGACGCTCACCCGCGACCTCGTCCCGGACACCTGGGAGTGGGGCAACTACCGCCAGGTCCTCGACACCCCCGGCTTCCTGACCTGGTGGAAGAACACGCTCCTCTACGCCGGCCTCGGCACGGTCCTCACCGTCGTGTCGTCCGTCCCCGTGGCCTACGCGCTCGCCAAGTTCCGCTTCCGGGGCCGCAACCTGGCCCTGATGCTGGTCATCTCGATGATGATGCTGCCGCCGCAGGTCGTCGTGATCCCGATGTACCTGTTCTGGGCCAAGCAGTTGGACCTGTCCGGCTCGCTGTGGCCGCTGATCGTCCCGATGGCGTTCGGGGACGCGTTCTCCATCTTCCTGCTGCGCCAGTTCCTGACGACCATCCCCGACGAGTACCTGGACGCGGCCCGGGTCGACGGCTGCGGCGAACTGCGCACCCTGCTGCGGGTCGTCCTGCCGATGGCGAAGCCCGGCATCGCGGCCGTCGCGCTCTTCCAGTTCTTCTACGCCTGGAACGACTACTTCGGCCCGCAGATCTACGCCTCCGAGAACCCGGCCGCCTGGACGCTCAGTTACGGCCTGGAATCCTTCAAGGGCGCGCACCACACCGACTGGAACCTGACCATGGCCGCGACCGTGCTGGTCATGGCCCCCGTGATCCTCGTGTTCTTCTTCGCGCAGAAGGCGTTCGTCGAAGGCGTCACCCTGACCGGAGTAAAGGGTTGATACGGCTATGAAGCTCACCGTGGTCGGCGGAGGCTCGACCTACACACCCGAACTCGTCGACGGGTTCGCCCGGCTCAGGGACACCCTGCCGATCGAGGAGCTGGTGCTCGTCGATCCGGCCGCCGACCGGCTGGAGCTGGTCGGCGGACTGGCCCGCCGGATCTTCGCCCGCCAGGGACACCCCGGGCGGATCGTCACCACCGATGACCTGGACCGGGGCGTCGAGGGCGCCGACGCCGTCCTCCTCCAGCTGCGCATCGGCGGCCAGGCCGCCCGCGAGCAGGACGAGACCTGGCCGCTGGAGTGCGGCTGCGTCGGTCAGGAGACGACCGGCGCGGGCGGTCTGGCGAAGGCGCTGCGGACGGTCCCCGTCGTCCTGGACATCGCCGAGCGGGTCCGCCGGACCAACCCCGACGCCTGGATCATCGACTTCACCAACCCGGTGGGGATCGTGACCCGCGCCCTGCTGCGGGCCGGCCACAAGGCGGTCGGCCTGTGCAACGTGGCGATCGGCCTGCAACGGAAGTTCGCCGCGCATCTCGGCGTGCCCCCGGCCGAGGTCCACCTCGACCACGTGGGCCTGAACCACCTCACCTGGGAGACCGGCGTCCGCCTCGGCGGCCCCTCCGGCGAGAACGTCCTGCCGAAGCTGCTGGCCGGCCACGGCGACACCATCGCCGCCGACCTGCGCCTGCCCCGCCCCGTCCTGGACCGCCTCGGCGTGGTCCCCTCCTACTACCTGCGCTACTACTACGCCCACGACGAGGTCGTCCGGGAGCTGGGCACCAAGCCCTCGCGGGCCGCCGAAGTGGCCGCGATGGAGCGGGAGTTGCTGGAGATGTACGCAGACCCCGCGCTCGACGAGAAGCCCGCGCTGCTCGCCAGGCGGGGAGGGGCGTTCTACTCCGAGGCGGCCGTCGACCTGGCCGCGTCCCTGCTGGGCGACGGCGGCAGCCCCTACCAGGTGGTGAACACCCTCAACGGCGGCACGCTCCCCTTCCTCCCCGCCGACGCGGTGATCGAGGTGCAGGCCACCGTGGGCCGGCAGGGGGCGGCACCGTTGCCGGTGGAGACCGTGGACCCGCTGTACGCGGGCCTGATGGCGAACGTCACCGCGTACGAGGACCTGGCCCTGGACGCGGCCCTGCGCGGCGGCCGGGACCGGGTGTTCCGCGCACTGCTCTCGCATCCCCTGATCGGGCAGTACGCGTACGCCGAGGCCCTCACCGACCGGCTGATCGCACACAACCGGGAGCACCTCGCGTGGGCGTGACCGACAGCGTGCGCGGCGGCCCCGGGCCGGCCGGGCGCGGGAGCGTGCTCGCCGTCGACGCGGGCAACAGCAAGACCGACGTCGCCGTGGTCGCGCCGGACGGGGAGGTGCTGGGCGCGGCACGCGGCGGCGGGTTCCAGCCGCCGGCCGTGGGCGTGGGCGTCGCGGTCGACGGCCTCGCGGAGGTGGTGGGGCGGGCCCTCGCCGAGGCCGGGGTCGGCTCGGTCGACCATGTCTCGGCGTGTCTGGCCAACGCGGACTTCCCCGTGGAGGAGGAGCGGCTCGCGGCGGAGCTGGGCACGCGCGCGTGGGGCGCGACCGTCGAGGTCCGCAACGACACCTTCGCCATCCTGCGGGCCGGCGTGGCCGAGCCGCGGGGCGTGGCCGTGGTGTGCGGTGCCGGCGTGAACTGCGTCGGGATGCGCCCGGACGGCAGCACCGCCCGCTTCCCGGCGCTCGGTCGCATCTCCGGCGACTGGGGCGGCGGCTGGGGTCTCGCCGAGGAGGCGATGTGGCACGCGGCCCGCGCGGAGGACGGCCGGGGCGGTCCCACGGCCCTGGCCGCCGCGCTGCCCGCGCACTTCGGCCTGGACTCCGTGTACGCCCTGGTCGAGGCCCTGCACCTGGAGCGCATCCCGGCCGCCCGCCGCCACGAGCTCACCCCGGTCCTCTTCGCCACGGCGGCGTCGGGCGACCCGGTGGCCCGCTCGCTGGTGGACCGCATGGCCGAGGAGGTGGTGGCCATGGCGACGGTGGCCCTGACCCGGCTGGACCTCCTCGGGGAGGAGACCCCCGTCCTCCTCGGCGGCGGTGTCCTCGCCGCCCGGCACCCCCTGCTCGACGGCCGGGTCCGCGAGGCGCTGGCGGCCTCCGCGCCCAAGGCCGTCCCCCGGGTGGTCACGGCCGCCCCGGTGCTGGGCGCGGCGCTGCTCGGGCTGGACCACGTGGGCGCGCCGAGGGCCGTGCACGCGCGCGTGCGGGCGCACTACGAAGGAGGGTGACCCGGCGGGCCCGCGCCACCCCCGCCGCTCCCCCTCGAACACGTTCGAACCCCCAGGGAACCGAACCCGGCCGAGCCGCGTATTCATGGGCGGGGGGTGGTGCGGGAAGCCTTGTGCTGCGCCGGAATCCGGCAGGCACGGCACGTACGGACACGATCGGGGAACAAGATCGAGTCAAGGTCTGTGCGTGGTCACCCCCCGGCGGCGATACTTGCGGCCGTGCACCTGCGTCCGCGCGAGCGGCCG
Source organism: Streptomyces sp. NPDC002324 (assembly GCF_053593335.1). Lineage (NCBI taxonomy): Bacteria > Bacillati > Actinomycetota > Actinomycetes > Kitasatosporales > Streptomycetaceae > Streptomyces > Streptomyces sp. NPDC002324. The sequence continues at coordinate 81,105 of NZ_JBSFCF010000032.1, read as the reverse complement.
GCGGTGCCGGACGGATGACCAGGGGGAGGTCGGGTGACATTCACGCCGGAGGGCAGCACGGCACCGACGGCACCGCCCGCGGGGCCGGGCCCGGTCGTGCCGTCCCAGGCCTCGCACGCGCCGAGGCCCCCGGTGCCGTCCCCGGACCCCGACGGCGGCCCGCCCCGCAGGACCGCGTTCGCCGAGGGTGTCGACCAGCTGCGCGCCGCCGCGACGACCGAGCCGGGCCGGCTGCGCATCATCGGCGCCCTGCTCGCCCTCCTGGTCGTCGCGTTCGGCTCCGTCACCGCCTGGCAGATGAACGACCGCTCGGCCGCGGCCGACGACGTGCTCCACGGCAGCCAGCCCCTCAGCTCGGCGGCGGCGGAGATCTACAGTTCCCTGGCCGCCGCCAACACGGCGGCCTCCAGCGGGTTCCTCGCGGGTGGCCAGGAGACCGAGGAGTCGCGCAAGGACTACGAGCGGGAGATGCGGGAGGCGGCGAAGCAGCTGGCCCTCGCCGCGACCGCGTCGGAGGCCGGCTCGGACTCCGAGGAACGCATCGCCAAGCTGAACGCCCTGCTGCCCGAGTACAAGGGCCTGGTCGAGCGGGCCCGCGCCAACAACCGCCTGGGCTACCCGCTGGGCGGCGCCTACCTGCGCTACGCGAACGACACGATGCAGGGCATGCTCGGCGAGGCCCGGAGCATCTACGACAACGAGAACGAGCGGCTCCGCGACGACTACGAGGACGCCACCGCGTATCCGTGGGCCGCCATCGGTCTCGGGGTGCTCGCCATCGGCGGTCTCGTCTGGGCCCAGCGCCGTAACTACCGGCGGACCAACCGGGTGTTGAACCACGGTCTCGTGGCAGCGACGGCCGCGTCGGCCGTCGTCCTGCTGTGGCTGGCCGGCGGTCACACCCTCGCCCGCTCGGGGCTGAACGACTCCTACGACAACGGGGTGCGGTCCCTGACCGTGCTGAACGACGCGCGGATCGCCTCCCTCACCGCACGCGGCAACGAGAACCTGACCCTGATCAGCCGGGGCGCGGAGACCGTCAAGGACGCCAAGGGCGAGAACGTGGACAAGTTCGACTACGCGTTCGAGACCAGCATGGCGACGCTCAAGAAGCGACTGGCCGCCGCCGAGCGGGTCGCCGACGACGCCGGCGGCGAGAAGCCCCTGAAGGCGGCCGGCGCCGGCATGGAGGAGTGGAACGCCCGGCACAAGAGCGCCCGCGCGGCCGACGATCTGGGCGACTACCAGTGCGCCCTCGCCCAGGTGATCGGCGGCAAGGCCACCGCCACCTGCAAGAACGGTGACAAGCCGACGGGCGAGTGCTTCGACGAGGTCGACCGGAACCTGGGCCTCGCGAGCGCCTACGAGGCGAAGGAGTTCAAGCGCGCGGCCGAGGACGGCCGTGAGGCGATGCTCGGGCTCCCCGTCGGCGCGGCGGTCCTGGCCGTGATCGGCGCGGCGGGCGCGGTGCTCGGCATCGGGCGCAGGCTTTCGGAGTACCGGTGACGGCGGCGGGAGGAGGCGCGGTGGAAGGGGTCGCGATGAATGCGGTACGACGCCTGCGGGCCGGTCTCAGGGGCTGGGGCGGTGTGGGCGCGATGGCGGTCCTCTGCGCCTTGGCCGTGGTCTTCGCCCTGGTGCTGCCGGTGAGCGGGACACGCGGCGACGGCGTCACGGGTACCGGGGGCCAGGGGGTCGCCCGGGGGACGCAGGCGCGGGTGGACGAGGACTGCAAGAAGAAGAACGACCCGCAGGACCGGAGCCTCAGGCCCTCCTCGGACGACTCCGGCGAGACGATCCGGCGGATCGAGGACAAGGGCTACATCACGGTCGGCGTCGACCAGAACAGCTACCGCTGGGGCTACCGCGACCCGAACGGCAAGGCCGACGAGGCCCAGCTGGAGGGCTTCGACATCGACATCGTGCACCGCATCGCCAAGGAGATACTCGGCGACCCGGACAAGGTGCACTTCAAGGCGATCCCCACCAGTCGGCGCATCCCCGCGCTGCAGGAGGGGGAGGTCGACATGGTGGTCCGCACGATGACGATCAGCTGCGAGCGCATGGACGAAGTCGCTTTCTCCCAGCCGTACTTCAGGACCGGACAGCAGGTCCTGGCCCCCAAGTCCTCGCCGATCAAGGGCTACGGCGAGAGCCTGGCGGACAAGAAGATCTGCACGGCGGCCACTTCCACGGCCCTGTCCGCCCTCACCGCCGGTAAGGAGTCGGGCGAGGTGCCCGCCACCACCGACATCTCCCTGCAGGTCCCCAACCAACTCGACTGCCTGGTACGGCTCCAGCTCGGCCAGGTCGACGCCGTGGTCACCGACGGCGCGCTCGCCGCGAGCCAGGCGGCGCAGGACCCGACGGTCGATCTGAAGGGTGAGCCGTTCACCACCGAGTACTACGGCGTGGCGATGAACCTGGAGGCGGACGATCTGGTACGCCGGGTCAACCAGGTGCTGGTGGACTATCTCAAGGACGGCTGGCAGGACTCGTACACCACCTGGCTGTCCGCCACGATGGTCGGGGACGCGGAGAAGTCCCGGCCGCCCTCCCCCCAGCGGTACCGCGACTGACGCGGCAGGGCCGACGTACGAGAAACCGTATTCAGAGGACCGCATTCCAACTGACGGACACCGACAGCAGCGAGAGGTGATCGATGGGCGTCGCGGGATCCACCGGGCCGGTGATGGACCGGGACGAGGTGGACCGTGCGCTCGCGCGGCTCGGCGCGGAGCACGAGGCCATCGAGACCTCGCTGCTCGCCCTGCAGGACCACGCGGGCCGCAGGCTGCTCGAAGGCGCCGCGCTGACCGGCGTCACCAAGGAGCGCTGGACGGCCGCGGACGCGTCGATCACGCTGCTGTGGGCGTACTTCGACGCGTACTCGGACGCGCTGCGCTCCGCCCGGGAGATCCGCTCGCGGCGCCGCTGGTCGAGCCGTGAGGACCTGGTGGAGCTGACCGAACTGCTGCGCGGCGAGGCGGTGACGGTCGCGGGCAGCGCCACCGCGATGGCCAACGCGCCGACGCTGCAGGGCACGAGCCGGCTCAGCGAGCAGTTCTCGCTGGTCACGCTCGTGGACCGGATGAACGATCTGTACGCGTCCTCGCTGGACATGGTCGTGGCCGCCGACGCGGTGTGGTCGGCGCTGCCCGCCCGGATCGATCTACTGGCCGCCGAGCTCCAGCGCACCCGCCGGCTCGCGCACTCCGTCGGTGTACGCCCCGGTGAGCACCCGGCGGGCGACGACCTGGAGCGGATCACCCGCTCCCTGACCCGGCTCCGGGAGCAGGTCGTCTCCGACCCGCTGGCCTTCTGGGTGCCCTCGCCGGGCAGTTCGGCGCCCGGCGGCGGCCGCCCGGACACCACGACGTACGACCGCGAGGCGCGGGCCCTGGACGACATCCGGCGGGAGATCGACGCCGTGCTGACGGTCCGGCAGGACGCGGAGTCTCGGCTGGTGAAGCTGCGGGACGTGCTGAGCCGCGCGGACCGGACGCTCGCCGAGGCGCGCAGCGCGCGGGGTGAGGTGCTGGCGAAGATCGCCGCGACCGAGGTGCCCGTGGTGAGCGGCCCGCCGACGGTGCTGCAGGAACAGTTGGCGATGGCGGCCGAGTACCGCAGACACGCGCAGTGGCACCGGCTGTCGCCGCTGCTGGAGTCCCTGGAGCAGAAGGCGGACGACGAACTGCTGCGGGCCCGGGAGTCGTTGACGGCGGTCACCGCGCCGCTCGCGGTCCGCGCCGAGCTGCGCGGCCGGCTCGACGCGTACAAGGCGAAGGTCGCCCGGCACGGCTTCGCGGAGGACGCGCTGCTGGTCGAGCGGTACGACGCGGCGCGGCGCATGCTGTGGAGCGCCCCCTGCGACCTGCGGGTGGCCGAGACGGCGGTGCTGCGCTATCAGCACGCGGCCGCCGAGGTGCTGGGCCAGTCGGTGCCGGCGCAGCGGGCGCCCCAGGACCGGAGGGAGGAGGAATCGTGAGCCAGACGGAGGAGAGCCCGGCGGGCGAGGTCCCCGCGGGAGAGACCCCGGCGGGCGAGGAGGCTCCGCAGCAGTCGTGCCAGCGGCCCGGCTGCTCGGGATCGTACGAGGACATGGGCGGCGGTGAGCTGTACTGCGACACGTGCGGGCTGGCCCCGGTCGTCTCCGCGAGCGGCATGGTCAACTCCCCGCCCACCGGCATCACCGGGGGCGGCAGGGGTTCGCGCGGCTCCGGTTCCAGCAGCGCGCGCTCCTCGCGCACCTCCGCGCGCTCCTCGCAGTCCCGGCGCTCGGTGTCCGGGCGGCTCTCGCGCGCCCTGTCGGGCAGGACCACGGGTCGCTCGGTGTCGGTGCGCAGCTCCGGCAAGACCGCCGGCTCCTCGGGGCGGGCGCGGCTCGGCGTGGGTCTGGTCCAGGTACCGGACGTACCGCGCCCGGATCCGCGCTCGATGGTCCTGGAGGCCGCCGAGGTGCCCGAGCGGAAGCGGTTCTGCTCGCGCTCCGACTGCGGGGCGCCGGTCGGCCGGGCGCGCGGTGAGCGGCCGGGTCGCACGGAGGGCTTCTGCACGAAGTGCGGCCACCCGTACTCGTTCGTGCCGAAGCTGCACTCGGGCGACATCGTGCGCGGCCAGTACGAGGTCGTGGGCTGTCTCGCGCACGGCGGTCTGGGCTGGATCTATCTGGCCATCGACCGGGCGGTGTCGGACCGTTGGGTCGTGCTGAAGGGTCTGCTCGACACCGGCGACCAGGACGCGATGGCCGCCGCGATCTCCGAGCGCCGCTTCCTCGCCGAGATCGAACACTCCAACATCGTCCGCATCTACAACTTCGTCGAGCACCTCGACCAGCGCACCGGTTCGCTGGACGGGTACATCGTCATGGAGTACGTCGGCGGCAAGTCCCTCAAGGAGATCGCCAACGACCGCCGCACGGCGGACGGGCGCCGCGACCCGCTGCCGGTCGAGCAGGCGTGCGCGTACGGCATCGAGGCGCTGGAGGCGCTCGGGCACCTCCACAGCCGCAACCTGCTGTACTGCGACTTCAAGGTCGACAACGCGATCCAGACCGAGGACCAGCTCAAGCTGATCGACATGGGCGCGGTGCGCAGGATGGACGACGACGAGTCGGCCATCTACGGCACGGTCGGCTACCAGGCGCCCGAAGTCGCCGACGTGGGGCCGTCGGTGGCGTCCGACCTGTACACGGTCGCCCGGACGCTCGCGGTCCTCACCTTCGACTTCCAGGGCTACACCAACGTCTTCGTGGACTCCCTGCCCGACCCCGACAACATCGAGGTCTTCCGGCAGTACGAGTCCTTCTACCGGCTGCTGGTCCGGGCAACCGACCCCGACCCGGCCCGTCGGTTCGCCTCCGCGCAGGAGATGTCGGAGCAGCTGACGGGTGTGCTGCGGGAGGTCGTCTCCCTCCAGACGGGCCGGGCCCGCCCCGCCCTGTCGACGATCTTCGGCCCCGAGGTGCGCGTCACGGACACGGAACTGTTCGCGAAGCTCGACGGGGACGTGTCCCGGCTGGGGAGGCGCCGTGACAAGGCGCGCACGGGCAACGGAAGTTCGCCTTCCGCCCCGCCCGCTCTGCTGACCGCCGGCACCGCCGTCCCCGCCCGGCTCACCCGGGCGCTCGACACCGCCGCCGCGGCCCTGGCGCTGCCGGTCCCCCGGGTCGACGCCGGGGACCCGAACGCCGGGTTCCTGGCGGGGCTCATCACCTCCGCGCCCACCGAGCTGATCACGGCGCTGCACTCGGCCCCCAGCGGCTCGCTGGAGCTGCGGCTGCGGGAGCTGCGGGCCCGGCTGGAGATGGGTGAGTTCACCATCGCGCTGGCCACCCTGGACGCCCTGGAGCGGGACCACCCCGACGACTGGCGGGTGGTCTGGTACCGGGGCGTGGCCGCGCTCGCCACCGGCGACCACGAGAACGCCGCGCTGTCCTTCGACGCGATCTACGACGCCTTCCCGGGCGAGCCGGCCCCCAAGCTGGCCCTCGGACTGTGCGCCGAGGTGCTGGGGCAGCTGGACAACGCCGCCGAGTACTACCGCCTGGTGTGGACGACCGACCCCAGTTTCGTCAGCAGCGCGTTCGGCCTCGCCCGGGTGCGGCTGACCGCCGGGGACCGGCAGAACGCCGTCCAGACCCTGGAGTCCGTGCCGGAGGCGTCCATCCACTACACCGCCGCCCGGGTCGCCGCCGTACGGGCGCGGCTCAGACATCGCCCGGAGGCGACGCTCGGAGCCGTTTCGGCGCCGCCCCCCGCCGGGGCCGCCGGGAACGCCGAAACCGCGCCGGACGTTCCGTTCCTGGACGACCTGACCGCGGCCGCCGGGCAGATCGAGGCGCTCGGCGGGTACGGTCTGGACGCGGTGCGCCGCGAGCAGTTGTCCACAGAGGTCCTTGGCTGCGCCCTGGACTGGGTACTCTCCGGAAGCCAGGGTGCCGCGCCCCCGGCCGGTGAGCGGGTGCTGCTCGGCAGCGCGCTGGACGAGCGCGGCCTCCGCTTCGGACTGGAGCGGTCGTACCGCACTTTGGCCCGGCTCGCCCCAGGCGGCGAGGAGAGGATCGACCTGGTGGAACGTGCCAATCGTTACCGCCCCCGGACGTGGGTGTAGTTGATGTCGCAGATGCCCCAGCCGACCGCGCTGACGAAGTGCCCGATCTGCGAGTGGCCCCTCGCTTCGGACGACCGCTTCTGCGGTGCGTGCGGCCATGACCTCTCGGCGGTGCCCGCGCCGCCGGAGGACCATCCCACTCTCACCATGAACGGGACGGCCGGCGACGGGCCCGACGCGGCCTCGTCCGTGGACTGGCCGCTCGCCTCCCCGCCCAGCTCCGACACCCCGCCGCCGGTGGTCCGCCCCACCGACATCCCGGGCACCGACTCCGGCGGCGGCGAACTGCCCGGTGCGGGGCGGGGCGTACGGTTCGACCGGCCCCGCGAGCCCGACGAGTACCCGCTGGCCGCGCCCCAGCCGCCGGATCCGCGCACCGGCGACCTCGCCACCCCGCCGGCCGGTACGAAGGTGTGCGTGGCCTGCCGCGCGGGCCACGTCGACCGGGACGGCTACTGCGAGAACTGCGGGCACGCGCAGCCGCGCGAGCGCGACCACATGGAACTGGAGCTGGGCGCGGTCGCCGCGGTCAGCGACCGGGGTCTGCGCCACCACCGCAACGAGGACTCGTTCGCGATCTCCTCGACCGCCCTGCCCGACGGCTCCCCCGCGGTCGTCGCGATCGTCTGCGACGGCGTGTCCTCCGCGACCCGCCCCGACGACGCCTCGCTCGCCGCGGCCCGCGCCGCCAACGAGACGGTGCTGGAGTCGCTGCCTCGCGGCACCCACCCGCAGCAGGCGATGCACGACGCGATCGTCGCCGCCGCGAGCGCCGTCAACGCCCTGGCGGAGGAGCCGGAGACGGCCCAGGAGCACGCCCCGCACCAGAACGCTCCGGCGTGCACCATCGTCGGCTCCGTGATCACCCCGACCCTGCTCGTCGTCGGCTGGGTCGGCGACAGCCGCGCCTACTGGGTCCCGGTGGACCGCAGCGCGCCCCCGGCCCGGCTCACCGAGGACGACTCGTGGGCGGCCCAGATGGTGTCAGCGGGACTGATGAACGAGGCGGAGGCGTACGCCGACGAGCGCGCCCACGCGATCACCGGCTGGCTCGGCGCGGACGCGTACGAACTGGAGCCGCACACCGCTTCCTTCAAACCGGACCGGCCGGGTGTAGTGGTGGTGTGCACCGACGGACTGTGGAACTACGCGGAGGCCGCCGAGGAGATGGCCGAGGCCGTGCCCCTGGACGCGGCCGAGCGGCCGTTGCACTGCGCGCAGGTGCTGGTCGGCCGGGCCCTCGACGGCGGTGGCCACGACAACGTAACAGTGGCCGTCCTGCCGTTCCCGGCCCCGCCTCAGGGGGCAGGATCGGCCTGAGGGTGCTCGCGGGCGGGATGTCCGCGGGCGCCTCGGCGGCCGGACGGGAAAGGGCCGACGGACCGGAGGGGACCGGTCCGGGACAGGCACGCACAGTCATCACCCCACGGGCTGTGGGGCCAACAGTGGTGCTGCTAGGGGGATCAGAGTAGGCATGGCCAAATTCTCGAAGTCGAACGTGCCGCAGTTCTCGGTCGAGGTGTACCAGAACGAGTACCTGCCCGAGGGCGGCCGTGAGGTCAACGCCATCGTGACGGTCAGCGCGACCGGCGGCGGCACCATCGGCAGCGCGGTCGCCGCGCCGCACCTGTACTCGCCCGGCCAGGGCCCGTCCGCCGCCGTGGCGCTCATGGTCGACTGCTCGGGGTCGATGGACTACCCGCCGACCAAGATGCGCAACGCGAGGGACGCCACCGCCGCCGCGATCGACACCCTGCGCGACGGCGTCCACTTCGCGGTGATCGACGGCACCCACGTGGCCCGGGAGGTCTATCCCGGCGGCGGCCGGCTCGCGGTCGCCGACTCCGCCACCCGGGACCAGGCCAAGCAGGCCCTGCGCCGGCTCAGCGCGGGCGGCGGCACCGCCATCGGCACCTGGCTGAAGCTCGCGGACCGGCTGCTCGCCTCGGCGGACGTCGCCATCCGCCACGGCATCCTGCTGACCGACGGCCGCAACGAGCACGAGTCGCCGGAGGACCTCAAGGCCGCGCTGGACGCCTGTGCCGGACGGTTCACGTGTGACGCGCGTGGAGTGGGCACCGACTGGGAGGTCAGGGAGGTCACCCAGATCGCCTCCGCGCTCCTCGGCACCGCCGACATCGTCGCCGACCCCGCCGCCCTCTCCGCCGACTTCACGCAGATGATGGAGACGGCCATGGGCAAGGAGGTCGCGGACGTCGCCCTGCGGCTGTGGACCCCGGTCGGCACCCGGATCAAGTTCGTGAAGCAAGTGGCGCCCACCGTGGAGGAGCTGACCGACCGTCGCACAGAGGCCGGGCCGCGCGCCGGCGACTACCCGACCGGTTCATGGGGGGACGAGTCCCGCGACTACCACGTGTGCGTCGAGGTCCCGGCCGCGTCCCTCGGCCAGGAGATGCTGGCCGCCCGCGTCTCCCTGGTCATCCCCCAGCCCGACGGAGGAACCGCGCAGAACCTCGGCGCCCAGGGTCTGGTGAAGGCCGTGTGGACCGACGACATGGTCGCGTCCACGTCGATCAACCCCCAGGTCGCGCACTACACAGGTCAGGCCGAACTGGCACAGGTCATCCAGCAAGGGCTGGACGCTCGCAAATCCGGTGATTTCGACGGAGCGACGGCCAAGCTGGGACGGGCCGTGCAGCTCGCCAGTGCGTCGGGCAACGCGGATACTGCGAAACTGCTTGCGAAGGTGGTGGACGTGGTCGACGCGGCGACAGGTACTGTGCGACTGAAGGCGAAGGTCACGGAGGCCGACGAGATGACTCTCGAAACGCGGTCGACAAAGACTGTTCGTGTAAAGAAGTAGGTAGAAACAACCCGAAGCACCGCCGCGCGTCAGCCTGGCTTCCCCACCGGGAATCCGGACAGAACCGGCCACACCGGCCCGTCGTGGCCACAGGAACCGGCCGCGAGGTCGGAAAGGAGAGGGGGAAGCGCCGACATGCCGACCTGCCCGAACGGACACCAGTCGGGTTCCGACGACTGGTGCGAGGTCTGCGGTCACCGTATGGCCGGTGCCGTACCCCCGCCGCCACCACCGCCGCCCCCGGGCGCCGGTTACGGATACCCGCCGCCCGGCTCCCCTCCCCCGCCTCCGGGCGCGGGCGGTCCCGGCGGTCCTGGCCCCGGGGGCCCTGGGGGTCCCGGTGGACGCCCGCACCTCGCCGCCCAGCCGGAACTCTGCCCGCAGTGCCGCACGCCCCGCGAGGGCGGCGCGCCCTTCTGCGAGGAATGCCGGTGGAACTTCCTGACCAACACCGCGACGACGTACACCCCGGCCGCGCCCCGGCCGTCGGCACCCGGCCCCGGCGCGGGTCCGGGCGGCCCCGGTCCCGGTCAGGGCCCCGGAGGCGGTCCCGGTGGCCCCGGTCAGGGCCCCGGAGGCGGTCAGGGCCCCGGCGGGAACCCGGCGCTCCGGTTCCAGCAGCAGCAACCGCCTCCGCCGTCCTACGGCGGCGGTGACGGGTACGACTACCAGAGCTCCCGCCCCTCGCAGATGAACCGCCCCGCCGAGCCGATCCCGCCGGGACCGCAGTTCGGCGGCGATCCGTCCGGTCCGGGTGGACCCGGGGGCCAGGGCGGAAACGGTGGGTATGGCGGGCCCGGCGGCCCCGGCCGTCAAGGTGGTCCCGGTGGCCCGGGTGGCCCGGGTGGCCCGTCGGGGCCGGGGGGGTCCTCCGGGTTCGGCGGCGGACCCGCGGGACAGCCCGGCCAGCCCGGTCCGGGGCAGTCGGGCCGTCCCGGCCAGCCCGGTCCGTCCGCGTTCGGCCAGGATCCCTCGCGCCCCGGCCCCTCGGGCTTCGGCGGCGATCCCTCGCGCCCCGGGCCTTCGGGCTTCGGCGGCGATCCCTCGCGCCCCGGGCCTTCGGGCTTCGGCGGCGATCCCTCACGACCGGTTCCGCCTCCGCCCGGCCCTACGCCCGGTGGACCTGGCGGCCCCGGCTTCCCCGGTGGTCAGGGTCCCGGTGGTCAAGGTCCCGGTGGTCAGGGTCCCGACGGTCGGGGCCCCGGCGGGGGCCAGCAGGCGTTCCAGCAGGCGGGGACGTCGGCTCCGCCCGCCTTCCCGCAGGAGACCCGCCGACCACAGCCAGGCGGCCCCGGCCCCGGTCAGGGTCAGGGTCAGGGCCCCGGTGGCGGCCCCGCCTTCGGTGCCGACGACGACTGGGTGATCTCCCCGCCGTCGACCGGCCCCGGTGGACACGGTGGGCCCGCCGGGCCCGGTGGTGCGGGCGCCCGCCCCGGTGGCTACGGCTACCCGCAGCCCGGTGCCACCCAGGCCCCGCCCGGCCCCGCGTACCCGCAGGCGCCGACGTCCTGGAGCGCGACCATCGGCCCGGACCGCGACTACTTCATGGCGATGATGCAGCGCTCGGGCCCCGAGGCGGCGGGCCTGAACCTGCCCGCCTACTCCCCGGAGCAGCGGCGCGCCCTCACCGGCAACCAGATCACCATCGGGCGCCGCCGCCACTCCACCGGTGACGTCCCCGACATCGACCTCTCGGTGCCGCCGGAGGACCCGGGCGTCTCCCACCAGCACGCGGTGCTGGTGCAGCAGCCGGACGGCGGCTGGGCCGTGGTGGACCAGAACTCCACCAACGGAACCACCGTCAACGGTTCCGAGGAGCCCATCCAGCCGTTCGTCCCGATCCCCCTCCAGGACGGGGACCGGGTACACGTGGGCGCGTGGACGACGATCACCATCCGCCGGGGCTGACCCGCCCCACCAGCGAGAGATCAGGGCCGGCCGAGCGACTTCGGCCGGCCCTGCCCCTTCTCTCGGGCCCCGGATCGCGCCGAGGCCCGCGTCCTCAGTCCGGAAGCGGCCAGGCGTACGGCCCTTCCGGGTCGTCCAGCCAGGCCCAGGCGTGGTCGCCGCGGACCGTGATGCCGTAACGCTCCCGGGAGGGCATGCCCTCGCGCTGCCACAGGGCGAGGGCCTCGTGCGGGTCGAGGCTGCCCGCCGTCAGGGCGAGCAGGAACCGGAACAGCTCGTGGTCCCTGGCGCGGCTCGGCAGCCCGCCGAGGTGCGGGTGGATCGCCTCCGGCTCACTGCCCCCACGCAGCGGTACGAAGTACGCCGACGTGTGCAGGAAGCGCCCCTCGGCCTGCTCCGCGTCCTCGACCCACAGCCGTACCAGCCCCGTGGCCAGCGGTGTCAGGATGCGCGCGCCGGGGGTGCACTGGGCGAGCCAGGCGCGCGGGATCGAGGGCAGGGTGCAGGTCGCGATGATCCGGTCGTACGGCGCCCGCTCGGGCACCCCACGCGCCCCGTCCGCGGTGACGACGGTCGGGTGGTAGCCGGCGGCGTCCAGATGTCTGCGCGCCGCCTCGGTGATGTCCGCGTCCAGATCGACGGTCGTGACCAGGTCGTCCCCGAGCCGGTGCGCGAGCAGGGCGGCGTTGTACCCGGTGCCGGCACCGATCTCCAGCACCCGGTCGCCGTCCTCCACCTCCAGCTCGGCGAGCATCTTCGCCATCAGCGAGGGCTGACTGCTGGAGGAGATCAGCCGCCCGTCGCGCAACCGCGTGGCGAGCGGGGCGTCGGCGTACGCGCCGCGCACCCAGCGGTCGCGCCGCCGCGGGTCGCGCTCCTCGCCCCACAGCCGCTCGAAGCCGCCCATGGCGCTCACGTAGTAGTAGGGCACGAACAGGTGCCGGGGGACGCTCTCGAAGGCCTTGCGCCACACCGGGTCGGCGTCCCACGCCCCACTGGCCTCGATCTCGCGCACGAGCGCCGACCGGGCCTCGGCGGCGAGACGCTCCAGGTCGTGGTCCACAGCGCGCGTGCCCATACCTCCACTGTGCGGCCGGACGCCCCCGGAGGCGAGTACCACGCCGCACCGGTCCGGAATCGACCGGTCCGTGCTCCCGGTCCGCCGTGCGATGGTCCTAAGCCTCGAGTCCTCCTCCCACGCGTCTGAGACCATGGGTGACGTGAACGAGATTCGGCGCGGCACGCTGCAGGAGCAGACCTTCTACGAGCAGGTCGGTGGCGAGGAGACCTTCCGGCGCCTGGTGCGCCGTTTCTACGAGGGCGTCGCCGAGGATCCGATCCTGCGCCCCATGTACCCCGAGGAGGACCTGGGCCCGGCCGAGGACCGCTTCGCCCTCTTCCTGATCCAGTACTGGGGCGGCCCCACCACGTACAGCGAGAACCGCGGGCACCCCCGGCTGCGCATGCGTCACGCCCCCTTCACCGTCGACCGCGCCGCCCACGACGCCTGGCTGAAGCACATGCGCGACGCCGTCGACGAGCTGTCGCTCTCCGAGGAGCACGAGCGCATCCTGTGGAACTACCTGACGTACGCCGCCGCCTCGATGGTGAACGCCCCGGGCTGAGCCGGCCGCGCAAGCGCCGGGTCAGCGGACGCTGACGTCGAACGCCCCGAGTCCCGCCCTGCGCACGGCGATCGACCCGTACGGGGTGCGCAGCCGCAGCCACGCGCCCGACGAGAACAGTCCCGGCATCGCCTGCTCGGGCGCGCCGGGCGTCTGCCGCGCGGTGCGCAGGAAGCCGAGCGACTGGGCCGCGTGCACGGCACGCACCGGCAGGGGGGTGTCCCCGACCGTCCGGGACCAGATCTCCCGCCCGATCCGGTCCAGTTCGGCCCGCGTACGCCGCTCGGGCGCCAACTCCTCGGTGCGGGAGCGGAATTCGCGTACGGCTCCCGAGACCATCGCCCGCAGCGCGTCCGGCGCGGGCAGCCCCGCCTCCGGCCGCCAGCCGCCACGCGGGGGGAGCACTCCGGCCCACGGAGGCCCGGTCACCGCCTCCGGGACGACCGCCGTGCCCGCGGACTCGTCGACGGACTCCAGGAGTTCACCGGCCGACACGGTCACGTCGAGCGTGGCGTCGAGCCCGTTCTCGTAGGGCTTGGCCAGGCGCGCGGAGCGGATGGCCAGGACCTCGAAGGACGGAGGCCGGCCGAAGACGGCCAGCGCGGTGCCGGCCGCCTGGAGGCGCACCGCGGCCCCACGGTCGTAGTGGAGCAGCCGGGAGAGGAAGGCCGCGAGATCCGCTGCCTCCCCCTCGTCGGCGAGGTGGAGCACCGTCATGCGGCGACGGCCCTCTCCTCGTCGTCCCTGTACTCCTCCAGGAACTCGCGCTCCTCGGCGGTGATCCGGCGGGGCCGCTGGGTCGCGAAGTCGAACGGCACTATCACCGTCGAGGCCCGGACGTAGACCTGCTCGGGGTCCTTGACCTCATAGGTGATCGTGAACGACGCCGCTCGTATCTCCGTGATCCACAGCTCGATGTCCACCGGCCTGTGCCGGTGGACGAGCTGCCGCTTGTAGTCGATCTCGTGGCGCGCCACCACGGACCCCTGCTTGAAGTCCTTCTCCGGGCGGAACAGGAAGTCGATACGGGCTTCCTCCAGGTAGCGGAGGAAGACCACGTTGTTGACGTGGCCGTACGCGTCCATGTCCGCCCAGCGCAGTGGGCAGCGGTAGATGTGGCGCAAGATCAGCCCCGGGTCAGCTTCTTGTAGGTGGCGCGGTGCGGACGGGCGGCGTCCGGACCGAGTCGCTCGATCTTGTTCTTCTCGTACGACTCGTAGTTGCCCTCGAACCAGAACCACTTGGACTCGCCCTCGTAGGCGAGGATGTGCGTCGCCACCCGGTCCAGGAACCAGCGGTCGTGGGAGATGACCACCGCGGCGCCCGGGAACTCCAGGAGCGCGTTCTCCAGCGACGACAGGGTCTCGACGTCGAGGTCGTTGGTCGGCTCGTCGAGGAGCAGCAGGTTGCCGCCGAGCTTGAGGGTGAGCGCCAGGTTGAGGCGGTTGCGCTCACCGCCGGAGAGCACCCCGGCCGGCTTCTGCTGGTCCGGGCCCTTGAAGCCGAACGCGGAGACGTAGGCGCGGGAGGGCATCTCGACCTGGCCGACGTTGATGTAGTCCAGCTCGTCGGAGACGACGGCCCACAGCGTCTTCTTGGGGTCGATGTTCTCGCGGCTCTGGTCGACGTAGGAGATCTTGACGGTCTCGCCGACCTTGATCGAACCGGAGTCGGGCACCTCCAGACCCTGGATCATCTTGAAGAGGGTCGTCTTGCCGGCGCCGTTCGGGCCGATGACGCCCACGATGCCGTTGCGCGGCAGCGTGAAGGAGAGGTCGTCGATCAGGACCTTGTCGCCGAAGGCCTTGCTGAGGTTGTTGACCTCCACGACCACACTGCCCAGGCGCGGGCCCGGCGGGATCTGGATCTCCTCGAAGTCCAGCTTCCGCATCTTGTCGGCCTCGGCCGCCATCTCCTCGTAACGGGCGAGACGGGCCTTGGACTTGGCCTGGCGGCCCTTGGCGTTGGAGCGGACCCACTCCAGTTCTTCCTTGAGCCGCTTGGCGCGCTTGGCGTCCTTCTGGCCCTCGACCTTGAGACGGGTCTGCTTGGTCTCCAGGTAGGTGGAGTAGTTGCCCTCGTAGCCGATCGCGCGGCCGCGGTCCAGCTCCAGGATCCAGCCCGCGACGTTGTCGAGGAAGTACCGGTCGTGGGTGACGGCGACGACGGTGCCGGGGTACTTCGCGAGGTGCTGCTCCAGCCACTGCACGGACTCGGCGTCCAGGTGGTTGGTGGGCTCGTCGAGGAGCAGCAGGTCGGGGGCTTCGAGCAGCAGCTTGCACAGCGCTACGCGGCGGCGCTCACCACCGGAGAGGTTGGTGACGGGCCAGTCGCCGGGCGGGCAGCCCAGCGCGTCCATGGCCTGCTCCAGCTGGGTGTCCAGGTCCCAGGCGTTCGCGTGGTCCAGGTCCTCCTGGAGCTTGCCCATCTCGTCGAGGAGCGCGTCCGAGTAGTCGGTCGCCATGAGCTCCGCGACCTCGTTGAAGCGGTGGAGCTTGCCCATGATCTCGGCGGCGCCGTCCTGCACGTTCTGCAGGACCGTCTTCGACTCGTCCAGCGGCGGCTCCTGCAGGAGCATGCCGACGGTGTAGCCGGGCGACAGGAACGCGTCACCGTTGGAGGGCTGCTCGAGGCCCGCCATGATCTTGAGAACGGTGGACTTACCGGCACCGTTCGGACCGACCACACCGATCTTCGCGCCGGGCAGGAAGCTCAGCGTGACGTCGTCAAGGATCACCTTGTCGCCGTGCGCCTTGCGTGTCTTGCGCATCGTGTAGATGTACTCAGCCAAGAGAAACCGTCCGGCAACTTGAAATCTGGCAGTGGGCAGTACCACCCATCTTGCCGCACGGCCAGCCCTCGACGGAAACCGGATGGTGAAGCCCCCCGGACGAACGACGCGGCCCCGGCGCCTTGGGGGCGTACCGGGGCCGCATCGCACGCGTGCGTGATCGCGCGGTCACTCACTGTTGAGTTGCCAAGGAGCGCTTCTTCTCAAGGGGTTCCGCTCAGAGGGTCCACTCACGGGTTCCGCTCAGCTCACCGGGTCCGCTCAGGGGTTCCGCTCAGCTCACCGGGTCCGCTCACTGGTTCCGCTTGCGGAGGAGGATCATCACCGCGCCGCCGATCACGACCAGTCCGATGGCGAGGCCCCCGATCACCGGGGTGGCGCCGGAGCTTCCGGTCTCGGCCAGGTCAGTGGCGGTGTCGGCGGCCCCGCCGCCGCCCACCGTCGCCGGGCTCGGCTCGCTCAGCGTCTGGACCGATTCCCCGTCCGCGCCGGCCGCGGTCTCCGTCCGGCAGTCCAGCACGCCCCGGAACCGCTTCGCGAGACCGTTCGGCCCCTCGATCGTGAAGTCGTACGCCTGGTCCTCCTGCAAGGGGATCGTCACCGTGCGGGTCTCGCCCGCCTCGATGGTGTAGGTGATCCCCATCAACTCGAAGGTGAAGGGCTCGTCGCCCTGGTTGGCGGCGGTGAGGTCCAGGCCGCCCGCGGCGCAGTTCTTCTCGGCGTACAGCGCCGGTATCGCGCCCTTCCCGGCCCAGTGCGCGGTCGCCGTCGCGGAGACCGTCGACTCGCTGGAGCCCGCGAGGATCTGGGTCTGGCTGCGGGTCTCGGAGGCGAAGGCGCGGCCGACCGGCACGGTGGTCGAGGCCTCCACGGTCAGCTCGGCCGTGCCGGCCGCGGCCTTCTCGGGCACCTCGAAGTACAGCTCGCCGCCGTCCCCGGCCGAGGTGACGGCCTCGCCCTTCGCGTCGACGACCCGCACTCCTCCGCCGTCCGCCGTCGCGTCCGAGGGCGGGGTCACGGTCACGGCGTCCGCGGTGGTGTGCACCGTGACGGGGCCGAGCCGCTCGCCGGGCCGGCCGGAGACCGCCGAGGTGTCGAGGGTCAGGGAGGCGGTCGGTTCCGCCAGGTTCCGCGCGCTCTTCTCCAGGTAGTCCGCGAGCTTCTCCGCCTCCGGGTCCAGGGCCGTCACCTCGGCCCCGTCCGAGTACCGCCAGATCGCGACCTGCGTGCCGGTCGCCGCGTCCTCCTCGGTGAGGCCCTTGGCCCCGGCCTTGCCGGCGAGTGCCGCGAGGTCGTTCACCTGCGGGTAGGAGTTCTGCAGGATCCATCGGATCTTGCCCGCTTGCTTGTTGGCACCGAGGGAGGTACCGCTCCAGGAGGTCTCCCGGTACTCGGCGTCCTTCTGCGTCGGGTTCTGGACGTCGACGCAGTAGGTCTGCAGGGTGCCACCGCCGTCGACGAACATCTCGAACAGTCCGGCGGGCAGCTGCTGTTCCTGGCCGTCCTCGGTCCGGAGCACGGCCGTTCCGTACGTCTTGAGGCCACCTATGGTCGCGGTCGCCCCGCCCGAACTCGGCGCCGTGTCGTCGGCCGCGGCCGGGCCCGCCGAGACGACCGCGCCCGCGACGACGAGGCCGGACGCGAGTGACACGGCGGCGAGGCGGGCAGCCCCTCGCCTGCGCGCGGCCCACCCGGACCACCCGGAGAACGACGCCGAGAACGAAGAAAGCACAGAATTTCCCTTCGAGCAGGACCCGTTGACGTGGGGGGTGTGGTCCCACCAGCAGAATCAGAAGCCCCGTGAGCTATGCCCGGCATCCTAGGGACGAGGCGCACCACTCTTCCCAGTCGTATCGTCAGACAACCGATCCGAATCGGAATCGTTATCGCTTGCACAGCTCGTGAACAGCTCTTGTCGACAAATCCCTCGATTCCGCACACGGAGCCTTCACCACGCGTACTCGGATCTCCCACGACCGCGCCGCCACGGCCTGAGGTCACGTCACCCCGGCCGGTTCCAACCTGAGTTCGGCGGCCGGATCGAGCCGGCCGCCGGGCGGCGGTGTCTCCCAGTTCGGCTCCGGCTGGGACGGGGACCGATCCGCCGGTGTCTCGCCCCTGGGCGTCCGCCGGAACGCCGAGGTGCCCCGCGAGAGATCGTGCCCGATGGCGACCGCGTCGACGTCGGCCGAGGCCCAGCTCTGACCGTCCTTCTGCTCGGTGCGCACCTTCAACCGCCCCTGGACCACCACCGGATCGCCCAGGGCCACGGACGAGGCCACGTTCGCCGCGAGCGTGCGCCGCGCCCACACCGTGAAGAAGTTGGTGTGCCCGTCGGTCCACTCGTTCTTCTCCCGGTCCCAGTACCGCGAGGTCACCGCCAGCCGGAACCGGGCCGACGAACCCGTCGACAACTCCCGGCAGACCGGCTGGGTCGCCACGTTCCCCACCACGCACACCATCGTCTCGTTCATCTCGTGAACCCCTCCTCGACGCCGGCACCGAGGCCGGCGCCGACGGACACGCGTACGGGCCCGTCCCGTACGGCTGCTGCGTCTGTCGTGCGGCGGTGCTGTGATCGCCGCCCGTTCAGACTGCCGCCGCCGGGCCGAGCCCGCGGAGCCCTGTGCACTACCCGCCGGTTGTGGACAACTCCGTCACCCGACGGGGTGAACCGACCCGACCGGAGCCGCGCCTCACCCCACCGGCGCCGCCCCCAGCACCCGCCCGTACTGCTCCCGCACCTCCCGGTACCGCAGCAGTTCGGCGGCCACCGGATCCAGCACCAGCGCCCGTCCGCACCCGGCGGCGGCCTCCCTCAGCCGCCGTTCCGCCTCCTGGCCGTACCGCCGCGCCGGACCGCGTGCGGCCAGCCGGCAGCCCCACTCGACGGCCGGGCCGCCGACGATGCCGATCACCATCAGCAGCACCGGCACCCCGAGATTCGGTGCCATGAAGCCGATGATCTGCCCCAGCAGCCACAGCCCGCCGACGACCTGGAGCAGGGTCATGGAGGCCTGCGCGAGCACCGCGGCGGGCCACCAGCCCGGCCGCGGCGGCCGTCCCGTGGGCGCCCCGACCCGCATGGCCAGCTCGTCCAGCGCCTCGGGCAGCCCCTGCGCCCCGCGTACGGCCGCCTCGCGCACCGCCTGGGCCCAGGGTGTGGGCAGCCCCGCCGCGGCGCGGTCCGCCACCGTACGTACGGCGTGTTCGACGCGCTGCCGGGCGGTGGCCTCCTCGTCCACGGGCGCCGCCAGGGCGAGCCGCCCCGTAGGGGGTTCGCTCCGGTCCTGGTACCACCGCCACAGACGTAGCCAGGGCGTACCGCACGCGCGGTTGGCGTGGCGCAGCCAGACGCGCTCGGCGGCCTCGCCCGCGGCGGTGGCACCGACGGCGTCCGCGAGCCGCGCGGCGAACTCGTCCCGGGCCCGCTCGCTGAGCCCCGTGCGCCGCTGGTTGGCGTACACGGGCCACAGCCGCGCGGCGGCCGCGTCCAGATCGGCGCGGACCCGGCGGGCGGGCGCGCCCCTCTCGGCCACGAACTGCCCGAGGGATTCGCGCAGTTCCCCCACGCCGTCCCCGGTGAGCGCGGACAGCGCGAGCACGGTGGCGCCCGGTTCGCCGTGCTCCCCCAGCGCGATCCCGTCCTCGTCGAGCAGTCGTCGCAGGTCGTCGAGCACCTGGTGGGCCGCCTCGCCGGGCAGCCGGTCCACCTGGTTGAGGACGACGAACATGACCTCCGCGTGACCGGCCAGGGGCCGCAGATAACGCTCATGGAGGATGGCGTCGGCGTACTTCTCCGGATCGACGACCCAGATGACCGCGTCCACCAGCGCCAGGATCCGGTCGACCTGCTCCCTGTGCTGCACCGCCGCCGAGTCGTGGTCGGGCAGATCCACCAGCACGAGGCCGCGCAGCTGGGCCTCCGCCTCCGGGCTCTGCAACGGCCGCCGCCGCAGCCGGCCCGGAATGCCCAGCCGGTCGATGAGGCTCGCCGCGCCGTCGCTCCAGCTGCACGCGATGGGCGCGGCCGTGGTGGGCCGGCGTACGCCCGTCTCCGAGATCGTCACCCCCGCGAGGGAGTTGAACAGCATCGACTTGCCGCTGCCGGTGGCGCCCGCGATGGCGACGACCGTGTGCTGCCCCGAGAGCCTGCGCCGCGCGGCGGCCTCGTCCAACACCCGTCCGGCCTCCGCCAGGGTCGTGCTGTCCAGTCGTGTGCGGGACTGTCCCACCAGCTCCCGCAGCGCGTCGAGCCGCGACCTCAGGCGTCCGTCGTACGCGAGCGGGGTGACCGGCTGCGCGACCTGAGCCCTGCTCTCCACACCCGGGGCCCGCTCGGCCGCGCCCGCCTCGGTGACACGCCGGGCGATGAGCCCGTCGTCCCAGGGGTCACCGGACTCCGTCCGCGCGGACGGGTCACCGGACGGATCACCGGACGAATTCACGGGCCGATCAACAGATCGATCACCGGCCCGGTCGGCGGACCGATCACCAGCCCGGTCGCCGGACCGGTCGGCGGACCGGTCGGCGGACCGATCACCGGGCGCGGCACCACCGGGACCGGGACGCTCGGGCACGCGCGCGTGGGCGCGGTTCTCATCCCCCTGGGAAAGCCGCTCGCCCGGCCGGGCAGGCTCACCTGCGGCCCGGTCCGGCGCCGCGCGCCGCTCCTCGAACCGCGCGCCCCCGGCCCTCTCCGACGGCCCGCCGTCGAAGTTCCCCGGCCGCCCGTCCCCGGCACCCGCGTCCCCGGGACGGCCGGCCCCGCCGTCCACGGGCTTCCTGTCACCCCTCCTGTCACCCGTCCTGTCACCCGTCCTGTCGTCACCCTTGTCGGGGACGTCGTCTCCGGTCTGATCCGTGTGGTCAGTGACGGCGGTCACGGCGGTCACCTCTCCTTCTGCAGTACGGACAGGGCGGCGATGAGTTCGGCCTGTGGTTCGGGATGTACGTCGAGTGCGTCGAGGGGGGCGAGACGGCGTTCACGCTCGGTGTCGAGGGCCCGCTCCAGGTACTCGGTGAGCAGCCGTCCGCCCCGGTCGCGCAGCCGCAGCGCGCCGTGCGCCCCGATCCGTTCGGCGAGGCCCTCACCCGCGGACCGGGCCCGCCGTCCACCCAGCAGCGCCGTGGCGCCCAGCGCGGCCACCGCCTCCACGTCCGGAGCGACACTCCGGTCGAGGTCGCGCACCTCTTCCTCGGCGTACTCCTCCAGGACGCGCCGCCAGCGTCGTACGGTGATCCCGATCCGGTCCTCGACGCTCTCGCGCATGGCGTCACGTTCCGTCAGCCCGGCGTCCACGGCGGCCGGTTCACGGCGCCAGGCCTCGCCGATCCGCTCGTCGGCGGCGGTGACGGCACAGAGCAGCAGGGTGCCGAGGCTTTCGACGAGGGCGTCGAGCAGTTCACCGGCGGTGCAGTCGAGCGGGTAGCTGCGCCACCTCTTGAGGGCGTCCCCCGCGAGCACGGCCCCCGACTGCAGACGCCCCTTCACGCGCGCGTGCTCGCTGTCGTACGCCGTGTCGACGGCGGCGGTGAGCCGCAGGGCTGCGGAGTACTGCTGGGCCGCCGCGCTCGCCAGCTCGGGCATCCGGGACCTCAGCGAGTCGAGGACCCCGTGCGCGGTGCGCGCCACGGTCTCGTGCCGGGCCCCGGCGTCCGTCGCCTGCTGGACGAGCCAGGCCCGCAGCGGTGCGACGGCGGTACCCGGCAGCAGCCCCCCGCCCCAGGCCGACTCGGGCAGTTCGGGCACCGTGAACCGCGGCACGTCGCCGAGCCCGGCCTTGGTCAGCAGTGCCCCGTACTGCCGGGAGACCTCGGACACCACCTGGTGGGGCACCCGGTCGAGCACGGTGACCAGGGTCGCCCGGTGTTCCTTCGCGGACCGCAGCAGATGCCACGGCACGGCGTCGGCGTAGCGGGAGGCCGTGGTCACCATCACCCAGATGTCGGCGGCGCAGATCAGTTCCGCGGCGAGTACGCGGTTGTCGGCGTCCAGGGAGTCGACGTCCGGTGCGTCGAGGAGGGCGAGACCGGGCGGGAGGCTGTCGGCGGTCTCGATGCGCAGGACGCGCTCACCCTCCTTGCCGCCGTCCCCGCCCGGCGGAAACGGCTGGTCGTCCGGATCCTGACCGGGCTCCCGCGGAGGCGCCCACGCGCGCGTGAGGTTGGGCAGGACGCGCATCCCGCTGAACCAGTGGTGGTCCTCGGGATGGCAGATCAGGACGGGCGTACGGGTCGTCGGCCGCAGCACACCGGCCTCGCTGACCTTCCGCCCCACCAGGGAGTTGACGAGAGTGGATTTACCGGCTCCGGTCGACCCCCCGATGACGGCCAGCAACGGCGCTTCGGGTTGCCGCAACCGGGGCACCAGGTAGTCGTCGAGTTGCGCGAGCAGTTCGTCGCGGTTGGCACGCGCGCGCGGGGCCCCTGCCAGGGGCAGCGGAAAGCGCGCGGCGGCGACACGGTCGCGCAGGGCGGAGAGCGCGTCGAGCAGCTGAGGCCGTACGTCCAAGGTCACCACATGCGAAGAATGCCCAATTTTGGGGACATTCTGAAGCATATGAGCACGCCTGCGCGCCGACCGGACACAGGGGGACGGAGGGGACGAGAGGGGCGCAGGCATAACGAGTGCACAACATGCGAGGCCCGAGGCGCCAAAAGAGGTGCACGATTCGTACCTGCCTGCGATTATCAGGACCGCTTCACCGAACCTCCACATTGAGCCACGGAGGCGAAGCAACAGGGTCAAGGACTCGGGAGCCCTATCCTTGTCCCCGGCAACGTCACGGATCAGCCCACACCCGGGCACCAGGACAGAGGCCACCACACCCGGCCCCCGTAGCTCAGTGGATAGAGCAGGCGCCTTCTAAGCGCTTGGCCGCAGGTTCGAGTCCTGCCGGGGGCGCAAGTCTCCACCCTCCCATTGGGAGGGTTTTTTGCTGGTCACAGCGGGTATCGCTCGCAACGACAAAGCCCCGGACACTCCCCCCGACGATCAAGGGGAGGTTCCGGGGCTGTCCGGCTGTCACCGGGTTTTCGCGGGTGGCCCTGTCGAATACGTGTCGAAATTCTTGGCGAGAAGCCTCAGTCTCCGTCGGCCGGCCCGGGCAGGTCTCCAGCGGCCTCCAGGCGCCTTTTCAGGTCAGGCAGCTGACCCTCGACGCACCGTGCGTAAGTGGCCGGCAGGACCGGCACGCTGTTCCCGGCCCATTCGGCCACCTGGGCGGGTGGGATCCCGTCGTTGAGCCACTTCGTGAGGCGCGTGTGCCGGTTGTCGTACACCCGCCTCCCTGTGGGCGAGTCGAAGACGTGCGGGAGCAGGACGGCCTTGCGGGCGCTGCGCCGGTCGGCCGGATCTCCGCCCGACCGGCCGTATCACCAGCCGCACCACCGGCCCCCGACCGGCCGCACGATTGGCCCACGACCGGCCGCCCGTCCCGCCCCATACTCCCGTTCGGAACGGGTGATCCCCCGGCGAACGCCGTGACCCGCGGTGCGCGGCCGCGTTGAAGGGGCGTGCGGCCACGAAGTGGGGGTCGTGCTCACCGATCAAGAAGGAGAACGTGATGTCTCGCATCGCGAAGGCAGCCGTCGTCACCCTCGGCACGTCCGCCGTCGTGCTCAGCGGCGCCGGCCTGGCCGCGGCGGACGCCGGCGCCGAGGCCAAGGCCATCGGCTCGCCGGGTGTCCTGTCGGGCAACATCATCCAGGTCCCCGTCAACGTGCCGGTCAACCTGTGCGGGAACACGATCAACGTCGTCGGCCTGCTGAACCCGGCCTTCGGCAACGTCTGTGTCAACAAGAGCCACGACGACCACAAGGGCAACCCCGGCCCGTCCGGCTACGGCCACTGACGGGGCCCACAGCCCCGAGCGTCACAGCAGCGACACGGCAGTGACAAGAAGCCCCCGACGGTGTCCCACCGTCGGGGGCTTCGCGCCTTTCCCGGGAACCCGGAAGACCGCAGCCGGTCACCCGTACCGGCGCCGGTCACCCGTATCGGTACACGTGACCGATCGACTCCAGCGCGCCCGGGGTCACGTTCCAGGGCGGCATCCGCTCGTCGCGCGCGACGATCCGCCCCCGCTGGGAGTCACCCCTGCCCGGCGGCTTGGCCGGCAGGTAGCGCGCGCCCCGATGGCGCTGCTGCCAGCGCGTCCACTGCAGGTCGATGAAGGCGTGGTGCAGCCAGAAGACGGGGTCGTTGACGGAGGCGCCGCCGACCATGTGCCCGCCGACCCACCGGTGCACCCGATTGTGGTTGAGCCAGGAGCCGTTGCCGGTGCCCTGGCCCCACCCTTCGAGCCGGTTGCGGAAGCCCCCGCGCGTGACCGAGTTCCAGGGAGCCTTGTCGTAGACGGACTCGGCGAGCGCCGCGTCCAGGTCCCGGGCGGTGGGCAGGCCGACGGGGTTGCGCGGGTAGCCGAGGTCCCGGGTGAGGTACTCGATGTCCGTAAGCCCTTCCGTGATGGTCCACCGGCCCGTCCCGTACGCGAACGGACCGGTCGTCACCCGCAGGTCGGAGCGCCGCCCGTTGCCGCCGAGCAGATCGGCCGTCCAGGGCACCGACGTCGTCGTACGGTCCCGCGTCCAGTCCCAGTACGGCACGGTCACCGAGTCGTCGATCCGGCGCAGCGCCTTCTCCAGCTCCAGCACGAAGCGGCGGTGCCAGGGCAGGAAGGAGGGCGCCATGTGGGCCGTCCGCAGACCGCCGTCGCCGTCGGAGACGTAGTGGTCGATGTGCATCCGCACGAATTCGTCGTACTCGCCGCGCTGTTTGAGCTTCAGCAGCGCGCCCACGAACCGCCGCCGCTCCGTGCGTGTGAGCGTGCTGACGTCCTTACGTGTGTAGGCCATGGCCGACCGCTCCCTCCGCCGTCTCCACCACGCGCAGGCGCTGCGTGGTCCCCAGTTCCTCGACGGCGGCGCGGGTCGCCTCCAGGGCCATCGGGTACGAGCGGTAGTGGTCGATCATGCTCAGGTACGTGCCGTCCGCGCGGCGCATGAGATGCAGCGGGCGTCCGTCGACGGTGACGTCCCACTCGCCGGGGCCGGGCGTACGGGCCCCGAGATAGGCCGTCTGGCCCGTGTCGGCCCTGACCCCCCGGATACGGCGGCCCCGGAACGTCTCGTCGAAGTCGGCCTCCCCGGGTGGCGCCGACCGGCGGGGCCACGCGGCGGCGACGACGGGGGCCACGGCCAGGGCGACGGCCGACGCGCCCAGGGCGCGCAGCGCGTTGCGGCGCGTTCTGCTCCGGCCGGCTTCGGGGTCCACCGTCGCTCTGCTGACGAACAACACTCTCTCCTCGTCGTGTTCGGTAGCGGTGACCCCCGGTCGGCCGGGCCCGGGCTGTCAGGGCTCCGGGCCTCGTCTCCGTGTCGCCGCGGGCTCAGACGAGCCCGAGGTTCGCGGTCGGCGCCGTCCGCAGCAGCGGGGTGAGGACGGCCACCTGGGGGTCCTTCACGCCGGGCAGGCCCAGCGCGTGGGGGTCGGGCGCGGTCAGTGGGGTGTCCACGTTCAGCCCGGGGGTCAGGGTCCGCAGGTCGGCGGCGGGGGCGTCGACGCCGAGCCGCTCGAAGCCCTCCCCGACGACCCGGGGCAGCGGGGTCTCGGCCTTCAGCCCCGGCAGCGCCGTGCCGAGCGGCACCTGGGGCAGGCTGCTCGCGGGCAGCAGCCGCCCCTCGACGTACTTCGGTCCTCCCTGGGGAGCGCCCGGCATGAGCAGCGGCAGCTCTCCGCTCAGCTTGGGCGCCTTCACGTTCAGGGAGTGCTCCACACCTTCGAGCGGCAGGGGGACGGGGACCGTCTCGGCCGCGACGGCGGGGGCGGCGGAGGCGCCCATCGCGGCCGCCACACCGGTGACGACGGCGGCAAGGGTTCCTCGTGTGGTCGGCTTCATCTCGGTACGGTCCCTTTCGAGCATGGGCGGATCCAGGATCGGCGACCGTGGGAATCGGCCGGATCGACGGATTCGGAATCGGCGGTGCGCGAGCCGTGCTGCGGGGCTCGTCGCCCGTACCGGGTGAACGATCCGGGGATCTCCCTCAGTTCAAGATTCGCCCGACTGCCGCAATGGTCCGAGAGGCCTATGGGCCCATTGCCGCATCGGCACATCGTCGCATCGGCCCATTGCCTCATTGCCCTATTGCCTCATTGGGCTATTTCCTCATTAGGTCTATTGCCTCATTGGTCTGCCAACCGTCGACCTGCCGCCCATCGGCCCATTGCACCACTCACCCGTCGTTCCGTCGGTCAGCTTGTCCAGAAGTCCCACCATCGGGTCAGGACGAGCATCCCGATCACTCCGAGGTGCAGCACCGGGAGCACCCAGGTGAACTCGACGAGAAAGCCGCTCAGCCAGGCCGGCGCGGGCAGGAAACCGTTGCGGACGTCGAAGGAGACCAGGTACCAGAAGAGAACGATCGTGGCGATCCAGGCCAGGCAGCACCACAGACAGAGCGAGTTGATCCGGTACAGCGACTCGAACTGCAGCCAGGTCACGAAGCCGACCCCGAACAGCGCGCCCGCGCCGAAGGTCAGCCAGTACCAACGCGGGAACACCGCTCCGGCCAGCAGGCTCACGCCCACGCAGACGACGACCCCGTAGGCCACCAGTCCGAGCATCGGGTTCGGGAACCCGAAGGCGGAGGCCTGGTCGCTCTTCATGATGTTGCCGCAGGAGACCACCGGGTTGAGGCTGCACCCGGGCGTGAAGTTCGGGTCCTCCAGCAGCTTGAACTTGTCGAGCGTGATGACCCAGGACGCGAGCAGACCCGCCGCGCCGGTGAGCAGCAGCAGGATCGCGAAGGCACGGCCGCCGCCGGCCGTGCGCGCCGGCCGCCCTGCCTGGGCGGCCATCAGCCGCGCAGGCTGCGGGCCGGCAGGAGGACGTGGGCGGCGCTGGTCAGCGTCTCGGGGTCACCCGCGAAGGCGGCGAGGGCCGCGGGCTCGACGGGCATGCCGGGCCGCGCCTCGGGCCAGGGACGGGTGGCGAACAGCAGGTAGGCGAAGCCGCGGGTGCCGACGGCGGCGAGCCACTCCGGCGGGGCCGGGCACTGGGCGTTGAGCTGCGGCAGGGTGATGACGGCCTGGCCGGCCTCGACGAGCAGGGTGACCGGCAGGCTGGGGTGGGCGGCGCCGTCGACGACCTTCTCGCCGATGGACAGGCCGAGACCGGTCAGCAGATCCGCCACGGCGGCCGTCGAGCCCTCCGGTCCGTTCCGGCCGTCGCCCAGGGTGTAGGCGAGCAGATAGGGCATGTCTCCGTCGGGGGCTTCACCGCTCCACGCCATGACGACGAGCGTGCCGAGGTCGGCGGGACGGAAAGGGCGGGTTTCAGCGGAAGTTGAAGTCACCGCGGAACCCTATCCACGCCCGCCAAACGACTCGGCCGCGTTTTCACCCGACCGGGCGACAGGCGACGACCGACCACACGAACGAGGGACACGCCTCGAACACCGGGGAATTCACCCGACGGAGGAGCGGAGAACGCGTCGGGCCGGTTCCGCTTCTTTCCGCGGAACCGGCCCTGGGGACTGCGAAAGGAAATGTCAGCCCTGGAGGGGCAGACCGCCAAGGAGCTTGCTGGGGCCGCCGGGGGCGTTGAGGGCCTTGGTCGCGCCGCTCACCGTGTGGAGGACGGAGTCCTTGTTCTCCGTGTCGAGCGCGTTCGACTGCTGCGGCAGCGGAGCGGGCGCGATGGGCCCCTTGAAGAGCGTGTTCACCGCGCCGTTGAGGCTGGTGGGCGTGACGTCCGTGGCGTCGTAGGCAAAAGCCGGTGCGGCGGCACCGGCGATGGCCAGGGACCCTGCGACGACAGCGGCGGCCTTCAGCGACTTCATCGTGTTCCTCTCCTCGGATACTGGAAGCTCTGCGCCGTGTCCAACGAGCCCCCGCGCCGACGGAAACCCCGTTGCGGACAGGTCATATCTGACGCCGAACAACAGGTCATACGAAACAGCCGTCGGACCGACCCGGACAGCGGTCGGCCCGACGGCCTGCGGAGGGCTGCTGCCAGCGGGAAGCGGTGAGCAGCAAGCCGTGAGCTGCGAGCGGCGAGCGGCGAGCGCGCCTCCGGCGGTTCGCCTCGCTCTCAGCGCACGGGCGTCACGGCAGGCGGCTGTACCGGCAGCGCTTCGGTGGACGGCGTCACCGGCAGCTCCGTCGGGGACTGCCCGGCCGGCAGGGCGACCGGGGCGGGCAGGCCGCTGCCCAGGAGGATGGACCCGATGAGCTGGACCAGACCGGCGACCACACTGTTGACGGCGGGCAGCACCTGGGCGAGGTCACCGGAGGTGACCGCCTTGAGCAGGGTGTCGACCGCCTTCTGCAGGGCGGTGAGCGCGTCGGTCACCGGGTTCGCCGCGATGCTGCCGGCCGGGTGCACGAGAGCACGGTCGAACGCCGGCAGCGTGACCGCCAGCTGCGGAGCGGCCGGAGCGGCCGGCACCACGGGGACGGCCGGAGCGGCCGGCACCGACGGGAGCGAGGGAGCCGCCGGGGCGGCCGGGGCGGACGGAACCGTGGGCGTCGTCGCCGCGGGCGGAACAGCGGGCGCAGGCGGAACAGCGGGCGCAGGCGGGACAGCGGGCGCAGGCGGAACAGCGGGCGCAGGCGGGACAGCGGGCGCGGCCGGGTCCGACGGCAGGGCGACCGGCGGAACGGCCGGCGGGACGGCCGGCGAGGTCACCGGCGCACTCGCCTTGGCCCGGTCGATGGCGTCCCGCACGGCCTTGCCCAGCTCGGCCGCCCGGCCGGCGGAGAGCTGGCCGTTGTCCGCCTTGAGTACGGCGTCGAGCAGATCGGTCACCGGCTTCAGCACCCCGCCGAGGTCGCCGAGGCCCTTGAGCTGGCCCTGGAGCGCGTCCGCGCCGGGGACGGGGGCCGCCGACCGGGCGCGCTCGCGCGCCGACTCGACGTCGGCGGCCAGGGCGGCCGGGGCGGTGACGCCGAGGAGGAGCGTGGCGCAGAGCGCGGAGACCGCGAGACGCCGTGCGGGCAGAACACGCATGGATGTTCCTTTCATCGGTGCGAAGGATCGTGTTTTCACCGTGAAATCGGTGATCGCCGTCGGCAACCGATGGGGCCCCATCCGGAGCAACACGAACCGGCCGCCCTCCCCGTGGGGAGAACGGCCGGTTCGTGTGGAACGTGCGAACGTCAGTCCGAAGACGTCAGTGCGGGGACGTCAGTCCTCGAACGTCAGTCGTTGAAGCACTTGTTGCCGAACGACGGGTTCAGCAGACCGATGACGTTGATGGTGTTACCGCACACGTTGACCGGGATGTGGACCGGAACCTGCACGACGTTGCCCGACAGCACGCCCGGGGAGTGGGCGGCGAAGCCCTTCGCCTCGCTGTCGGCGGTGGCGACGCCGGCGGTGCCCGCCACGGCCGCGGCAGCAACGGAGGTCAGGGCCAGGCCCTTCGCGATACGCGACATGGAGAGGTGCTCCTTGGAGTTGATGCAAAAACACTCGGGCGGGGGTGCCCGGCGGTGAGTCAACGCGCGGCATGCGTCCGGGGTTGTGCCTCCAAAGGAGTGATCTCGCAGAACGCCCGCTTCACCGTTCCGACACAGTTGGCGCGTTCCGTAGATAAGTACGCATAGCGGGATAGAGTGCGCATCTCCCCACAACACCGCGGCCTTTATCAGATCCGCACATTTTCTGCCCGTCGAGGGTCCGCGGCTTTTCCCCGACAAGCACCCGAACGAGCTCCCGAAAGGGCACCGCCGGTCATGCGAATTCATCCGGGTCCTCTGCTGCGCCGCGCGATGGTGGGCTGCTGTGCCCTCGCCGCCCTCTGGGGGCCCGGTGCTCCCGCGACGGCCGCGCCACCCGCCCCCTCGCCCGAGGCCGAGCGCCTAGCGTTCGGACAGCGTTACCGGGCGCTGCAGCACGGCGGGATCGTCCGCGCGGCCAACTCCTCGATCTCCTGCCGTGCGGTGGTGCCGGCCGCCTCGCCCGCGGCCGTCCCCTCCACGACACCGGCCGCGCCCGCGGCGCTCACGCCCGCTCCCGCGGTCGCTCCTGCGGTCGCTCCCGCGGTGTCCTCGTGCGCCGACGCGCGTGCGGGGCGTACGGCCGTCAACGACGACTTCGACATGTTCTACATCGACGTCGACCGGGACCCGAACACCTACAACTCCAGCCGGGGCGAGGTCCGGCTGGCGCCGGGCGCGCGGGTGTCGTACGCGCGGCTGTACTGGGGCGGGAACCTGCGGGTGGGTGAGCAGAAGCCGCCGAAGGACAACGGGCGGGTGCTGATCGCGGAGCCCGGCGGCGAGTACAAGGAGGTGCTCGCCGACTCGGTGGTGGGGCACCGGGTGGCGCGGGGCGCGGACGCCTTCCAGGCCTCGGCGGACGTCACGGAGCTGGTGCGCTCCAGCGGGTCGGGGCTCTACACGGTGGCGCAGGTCAATGTGGCCATGGGCCGTTCGGCGGCCGGCGCGTGGGGCGGCTGGACGCTGATGGTGGCGTACGAGAACGCGGCGGAGCCGCTGCGGCACCTGGCGATGTGGGACGGGTTCGACACGCTCGCGCCGGACGGGGAGCAGCGGGTCGGGTCCACCGCGATGGCGCTGCCCGAACGCGCGCGCGGGGTGGTCGGCCTGGTCGCCTACGACGGGGACCGGGGGAGCCGGGGCGATTCGCTCACCGTTTCGACCGGACGGGGTCCGGCCGTCGCGCTCGGCGACGCGGCCAACCCGCGTGACGACGTCCTGAACTCCACGATCAGCGAACCGGGGGCGCTCGCCGCAGGGCGTACGCCGACGTACTCGAACACGCTCGGATACGACTCGGATGTGCTCGAACTGGACGACGAAATCCGGCGCGGCGGTGACCAGTTGGCCTTCCGGCTCGTTTCGCAGCGGGACGCGGCTTGGGTCGGGGCGCTCTTCGTCGCCGTCGACGCCAAGCCGTGACGCGCGCCGCCCGGCGCCGCCTCTGAGCAAGGAACCCGCATGCAACTGTCACCATCCGACCCTCCGTCGCGGGTCCTGCACGTCACCCAGCCGGTCGACGGCGGCGTGGCCCGTGTCGTGACGGACCTCGTGCGGGCCCAGCTCGCCGACGGCCTGCATGTCGCGGTGGCCTGCCCCGACGGCCCGCTCGCCCCGGTCCTGCGCGCGCTCGGCGCGGACGTCCGGCTCTGGGCGGCGACCCGGTCGCCGGGCCCCGCGCTCGTGTCCGAGGTGCGGGGGCTGCGGCGGATCCTCGACGACGTACGGCCCGACCTGGTGCACGCGCACAGCGCGAAGGCCGGGCTGGCGGGCCGGCTCGCCGTACGGGGGCGGGTGCCGACCGTGTTCCAGCCGCACGCCTGGTCGTTCGAGGCGGTGGACGGCGTGATGGCGGCACTGGCGCTCGGATGGGAGCGGGCGGGGGCGCGCTGGGCCTCCCGGGTGGTGTGCGTCAGTGAGGCCGAGCGGGTCACCGGGGAGCGGGCCGGGGTACGGGCGCGCTGGACGGTGATCCCGAACGGGGTCGACGCCGGCCGCTTCCACCCCGCGGCCGTGGACACCGTGCGCGCCGGGATCCCGCTGCTCGCCGGCGTCGATCCGGCCGCTCCGCTGGTGGTGTGCGTGGGGCGGCTGTGCCGGCAGAAGGGGCAGGACGTGCTCCTCGCGGCCTGGGACGCGGTGCTGCGGCAGGTGCCGGGGGCGCGTCTGGTGCTGGTCGGCGACGGGCCGGAGGGTGAGCGGCTGCGGGCCCTGGCCCCCGGGGGCGTGCTGTTCGCCGGGGGTGTCACGGACGCCGTGCCCTGGTACCAGGCCGCCGATCTGGTCGTCCTGCCGTCGCGGTGGGAGGGCATGGCGCTGGCGCCGCTGGAGGCCATGGCGTGCGGGCGGCCGGTCGTGCTCAGCGATGTGGACGGGGCCCGCGAGAGTCTGCCGCCCGGCCAGGAGCCGGTGCCGGTCGAGGACCCCGCCGCGCTCGCCGGGGCGGTCGCCCGGCTGCTGCGCGATCCGCTGCTGCGCGAGTCGCTCGGCCACCAGGGCCGCCATCACGTACTGACCACGCACGACGTGCGGCACACGAACGAGGCCGTCGCGGACGTGTACCGCGAACTGCTCGGCGGTACGGACGGCCGACGCGGGAAAGCCACCGAGTGCAGGGAGTCCATCCACACGTGACTGCGGAACGTACGGAAAGCACCGTCCACTCCCCCGGTGGACAGCAACGCGAGTTCGGCGGCTCGTCCGTCTCGGTGGTCCCGCCGCGCGAGACCCTCGGCCCGGCGCTCCCGGCCGGCCGGCGGCCCGTCGCCCGACCTCCCTCGGGGCTGCCACTGCTGACCGTGGACGGCGGCGCGGCCCTGCTCGCTGTGCTGGCACTCACCGACGACATGACTCCCGGGCGGCCGCTGATGGTCGCCGTCCTGACCCTGGCCGTGGCCGTGCTGAACGCCCGGGCGCGCCTCTACCGGCCCCCCGCCGTGCCCGCCGTGCTCGACGAACTGCCCGCCGTGTGCGGACGGATCGTGCTCGGCTGGTGCGTGCTCGGCGCCGGGGTGGCCGCGCACTCCCCCGACCACGCGCTCGCCGCCCATGAGCTGGCCCTCGGCTGCGCCCTGCACTCGGCGGCGGCCTGTGTCGGCCGGGGCACGGTGCACTGGCACCGGCGCCGGGCGCTCGTCAGACGCCCCGGCACGGCCCTGGTGGTGGGTCCCGCGGCGACCGCGCAACGCGTGGCCGCCGCGTTCCTGCGCCACCCGGGCTGCGGCATCCGGCCCGTCGGTGTGGTCGCCGACCAGGCCTCCGGGGCCGAGGGCCTGCCCGTGCTGACCACCCCCGAGGAGGTGCGGCGGGCGGCCGTGCAGAACGGCGTCCGGACCGTGCTCGTCGTCGGCTCCCGCACCGAACGCGCCCCGCTGCTGCGAACCCTTCAGGACGACGGCTGCGCGCTGTGGGAGGTGGACCCCGAGTCCCCCTCCTACGACCGGGACGGCTCGACCGAGCTGCTCGCCGGGTTCGCCTGTCGGCGACTGGAACTGACGGTCAGTCATGAGGCTTTCGGCAAGCGCCTGTTGGACGTGGCGGTCTCCGGGGCGCTGCTGCTGCTGGTGAGCCCGCTGTTGCTGGTGTGCGCGGTGGCGCTGCGACTGGGCGACGGACCCGGGGTGGTGTTCCGGCAGGAGCGGATCGGCCGGGACGGGATGCCGTTCACGCTGCTGAAGTTCCGCACCCACCGCCCGGCCGACGCACACGAGGCGGCGACCCGGTGGAGTGTGGCGAACGAGCAGGAGATGGGCTGGTTCTGCCGCTTCCTGCGGCGCAGTTCGCTGGACGAGCTGCTGCAGCTGTGGAACGTGCTGCGCGGCGACATGAGCCTGGTCGGCCCGCGTCCCGAACGGCCCTACTTCGTGGCCAAGTTCGGCCAGACCTACCCCGGTTACGCGGCCCGGCACCGGATGCGGACCGGGATCACGGGCCTGGCCCAGGTCACCGGGCTGCGCGGGGACACCTCCATCGAGGACCGGGCCCGCTACGACAACGCGTACATCGACAACTGGTCGCTCTGGCAGGACCTCTGCATCCTGGTGCGCACGGCCGCCGCGCTCGTCCGTCCGACGGGGAGCTGACCGTGACGTCTGTGCGCGCTGCGGCGCCCGTCCTGCCCGTGGTCGCCGTGGTCGCCGCGCTCGCGCTGCCGATCACGCAGAGCGCCGAGGGCGGCGCCACCCCGGCCGACGCCGTCTCGGGGCTGCTGGTGCTGTGGTGCGTCGTGCGGCTGCTGCGGGACCGGCGGCGCCCCCTGACCCGTACGGCCGCGGTGGTCCTCGGACTGCCGGTGGTCGGGCTCGCGCTGGCGACGGCCGGGGCGGGTGACCCCGGAGCCGGGATGGAGGGGTTCGGCCGGTATCTCCAGGTCTTCGTGCTGGTGCCGGTGGCGGTGCTGCTGTGTGTGCGCGGCCGGTCCGACTTCCGGGTGGTGGCCTGGTCGTTCGTGGGGCTCGCGCTGTGGCAGGGCGCCGTCGGGGTGCACCAGTTCGCCACCGGGACCGGGGCCAGTTACGCCGGTGAGGACATCCGGGCCGTGGGGACCTTCGGGGCCGGGGACGTCATGGGGATGGCGACCGTCGTGTCGTTCGGGCTGGTGTGCGCGGTCGGCCTGGCGCTGGCGCCCGTGACGGTGCGGCAGCGGGCCTGGGCGGTGGTCTGCTCGGTGCTGCTGGTGCTGCCGCTCGCGGTGTCGTTCAGCCGGGGCGCGTGGATCGCCACGGCCGCGGCGTGCGGACTGCAGGTGCTGCTGGCCGGGCTGCGGCGGGCGGTGGTGGTCTGCGCGGCCGTCGCCGCCGTGGGCGTGGTCCTCGTCGGCGGGCTCGGGATCGGGTCCGCGATGATCCAGGACCGGATCAGCAGCATCACCCACGTCGCCGACGCGCCGGACCAGTCGGTCACCGACCGGTACACCATGTGGGCCGCCGCCGCCGGGATGTGGCGCGAGCGGCCGCTGGCGGGCGTGGGACTGAAGGGCTTCCCCGAGCACCGCGACGGCCACGCCTCGCTGGCGCTGTCCGCCGGCAGCGACATCGCCGGCGCCGGCACCGCCTACCAGAAGCAGCCGCTCCTCTCCCCCCACAACATGTACCTGCTGGTCCTGGGCGAGCAGGGGCTGATCGGCCTGACGACACTCGCCGGGAGCTGGCTGGCGCTGGCGGCGTGCGCGGTACGGGGGCTGGCGCGGGCCCGGCGCGAGAGCGGGCCTCGCCGGACCGGCGGGCTCGACTGCGGGCTCGTCGCCTGTGGGCTGATCACCTGGGTGCTGGTCGACTTCGCGTACGCGGACATCGGCGGGCCGACGACCGTGCTGACGGCCGTGGGCTTCGGCCTCGTGGCGTGGTGGGCGCTGGCGGACCGCACCGCCACGGGTGCCGCCCCGGCCGGGGCCGTCGCGTCCCGCGTACCGGAGGGGGCCGGGGCGCGATGACCGCAACGCCTCCGCGGGCATCGCGGCAGACACCTCCACCGGCACCGGATTCCGGCGCCGTGGACCCGGCGGCGCCCCCCTCTCAGACCGTCGACCCCGTCCCCCCGGCCTCCGTCCCTGCGGCCCCCGTCCCCTCGGTGCCCGGTGCGCGGGCCGCCGAGCCCTCGGAGGTCGCGCCGCCCACGGGGCGGTTCCTCGCGAAGGCGACGCTCGTCACGGCGGCGCTCACAGCGGCCGCCGCGCTGCTGGGGCTCGGCCGGGACCAGTCGCTGTCGTACCTGTTCGGGGCCGGCAGCGAGACGGACGCGTTCCTGGTGGCGTGGACCGTGCCGGAGTTCGCGGCGACGCTGCTGATCGAGGACGGCATGGCGTTCGTGCTGGTGCCCGCGTTCAGTGTGGCCGTGGCCCGGCGGGCCAGGGGCGGTGCGGGCGCCGACCCGGTCCGTTCCCTGGTCGCCTCGACGCTGCCCCGGCTGGCGCTGGCCTTCGCCGCGTCGGCCGTCCTGCTCATCCTCGGCGCGCCCTACCTCGTCGAGGCCCTCGCACCCGGGCTGCCCAACCCCCGCCTGGCCGTCGACTGCACCCGGCTGACCGGCACCTGCGTCCTCACCTTCGGCCTGGCCGGCTACTGCAGCGCGGCCCTGCGCGCCCACCGCCGGTTCGTGGCACCCGCCGCGATCTACGTGGCGTACAACGTCGGGATCATCACGGCGATGTTCGTGCTGGGCGGGCGCTGGGGCGTGCGGGCGGCCGCCCTCGGGGTCGCGGTGGGTGGTGTGCTGATGATCGCCACGCAGCTGCCGGCCCTGCTGCGGCAGCTGCGCCGACCGAAGCGGGACCGCGGGACCCCCGCGGCACCCGTGGGCCCCGAGGCGCTCCCGTCCGGGGACGACCGGGACGCCGCCCGGCCCGTCGAGCTGACCCTCATCACCACCGTGCTGCTCTTCGCGCTGTGCCGCCAGTCCCAGGTCCTCATCGAGCGCTTCCTCGGCTCGACGCTGCCCTCCGGAGCCATCTCGCACCTCAACTACGCGCAGAAGGTGGCCCAGATCCCGATGACGTTCTCGCTGATGCTGTGCACCGTCACCCTCCCGGTGGTGGCGCAGGCGATGGCGGAGGGCGACACCGAGCGGGCCCGCAGCCGGGTGGAGAAGGATCTCGCGCTGGTGTCGTGCATCGTGCTGCTGGGCGCGGCGGCGATCTTCGCCTGCGGTCCGCAGATCATCGAACTGCTCTTCCAGCGCGGCGCGTTCACCGCACGGGACACCGCGGCCACCGCCGCCGTGATGCGGGTGTACGCCCTCGGGCTGCTCGGCCACGCCCTGGTGAGCGCGCTGGTCCGCTCCTACTTCTCGGCGGGCCGGCCCACCTGGTACCCGCTGGCCGCGATGGCCGCCGGGATCGTCGCGACCTCGTGGATCGGCGCGGCCACCGTCGACTCCTGGGGCGTCCTCGGCATCGCCGCCGCCAACGCCGTCGGCATCACCCTCACCGCCCTGCTCCTGCTGCGCGGCATGCGCGGCCGGGCGGTGCCGATCCGCACCCGGCAGGTGGTCGGCGAGATGAGCCGGCCGGTGCGGGCGGCCGTGGCCGCGGGCGTGGTGGGGATGTACTGCGCCGACCGGTTCGACTCCCCCGTGCTCGGCCTCGCCGTCGGCGGCGCGGTCGTCGCCCTCGTCTTCGTCCTGCTGGCCTCGGCCCTGGGCGCCTCCGGTGTCACCCCCGCCCTCCGTTCCGTCACACGAAGGCTGTCGCATGTCCGTAACCGCTGACCCCAGACCGACGACCGTCGCCACCCCGCTGTGGGTGGCCATGTACCACTCGGTGGGCGACTGCTCCGAGGACCCGTACCGCATCACCGTCTCGCCCGGCCGCCTCGACGCCCAGCTCGGCTGGCTGCGGCGGCGCGGGCTGCGCGGGGTCGGCATGGCCGAGCTGCTGGCCGCCCGCGCCCGGGGCGAGGGCCGGGGCCTGGTGGGGCTGACCTTCGACGACGGGTACACGGACTTCGTCGACACCGCGCTGCCGCTGCTGCGCGCCCATGGCTGCGGGGCCACGCTCTTCGTGCTGCCGGGGCGGCTCGGCGGCGAGAACGCCTGGGACCCGCTGGGCCCGCGCAAGCCGCTGCTGGACGAGGAGGGCATCCGGACGGCCGCCGGGACGGAGGGCATCGAGGTCGGCTCGCACGGGCTGACCCATGTCGACCTCACACAGGCGGACGACGAGACCCTGCTCGCCGAGACCGCCGACAGCAGAGCGCGGCTCGCGGAGCTGACCGGCGCTCCCGTCCAGGGCTTCTGCTACCCGTACGGCACCCTCGACCAGCGGGCCGCCGACGCCGTGCGGGACGCCGGGTACGCGTACGCCTGCGCCATCGACCCCGGCCCGCTGAACGGCCCGTACGCGCTGCCCCGGGTGCACATCGGCGAGGAGGACACGGCCCTGCGGCTGCTGCTGAAGCGGAAGCTGCACCGGCTGCGCCGCCGTCCCGTCGAGGGGGTCTGAGGCCGACGTGAAGGCGCTGCACATCATCACCGGCCTCGGCGTCGGGGGCGCGGAGCAGCAACTGCGGCTGCTGCTGCGTCATCTGCCGGTCGACTGCGACGTGGTGACACTGACCAACCCGGGCCCGGTCGCCGACGGTCTCACCGCCGACGGGGTCCGTGTCACCCATCTGGGCATGGCGGGCAACCGCGACCTCGCCGCGCTCCCCCGTCTGGTGCGGCTGATCCACCGGGGCGGGTACGACCTCGTCCACACCCACCTCTACCGCGCCTGCGTGTACGGCCGGTTCGCCGCCCGGCTGGCGGGGGTCCGCGCGGTCGTGGCCACCGAACACTCCCTGGGCGACTCGCAGATGGAGGGGCGCCGGCTGTCCGCCGGAGTGCGCGCCCTCTATCTCGCCAGTGAGCGCCTCGGCCGGTCCACGGTCGCCGTCTCGCCGACCGTCGCCGACCGGCTGCAGCGCTGGGGCGTGCCGGCACCCCGGATCGAGGTCGTCCCCAACGGCATCGACCTCGCCGGCTTCCGCTTCGATCCGGACCTGCGCGAACTGACCCGGCGGCGGCTCGGGCTGCCGGAGGGCGCGTACGTCGTCGGCGGTGTGGGACGGCTCGCGGCCGGCAAGCGGTTCGACGTGCTGGTCCGGGCGCTCGGCCGGCTGCCGGACGACTGCTGGCTGTTGATCGCCGGCGGTGGCCCGGAGGAGAGCGTGCTGCGGCGGGCCGCCCAGCGGGCCGGGGTCGCCGACCGGGTGCTCCTCACCGGGGAACGGCCGGCCGCGGGCGCCCCCGGGGCCGATCTGCCCTCGCTGATGAACGCCATGGACGTGCTCGCCTCGCCCAGCGCCGAGGAGGCCTTCGGGCTCGCGGTGGTGGAGGCGATGGCGTCCGGGCTGCCCGTGCTCTATGTCTCCTGCCCGGCGATCGAGGACCTGCCGCCGGACGCGACCGCCGGCGCCCGGCGCGTCCAAGGGGGCGCGGAGTCGTTCGTCAGCGCCCTGCTGGACCTGCGCGCGCAGGGCGCGCGCAGCCGGGCCGTCCCCGCCGCCGCCCAGCACTACTGCATCACCCGCAGCGCCGCCCAGCTCATGGACGTGTACGCGGCCGCCGTCTCCCGCACGCCCTCGCCGACCCCGCCCCTGGGAGTGAGTTCCGTATGACCGACCGTACGTCTGAACGTATGTCCGACAGCCCGCACCGCGGACCGGCCCACGGCGGCCGCGCCCGGTCCCTGCCCTCCTGGTCCCTGCTCGCGGCCGGCGCGCTGCTCGGCGGGGTGGCCGGGGGCGCGTACGGCGTGGTGAAGGCGCCCGTCTACACCGCCACCAGCTATCTCGTCGTCGTGCCCACCGAGGGGTCGGACACCCAGTCGGCGCTCGGTTTCGCGCAGGCGTACGGGCGGGTGGCGACGCAGGTCGCGGTGCTCGGGGACGCGCAGGTGTGGGCGGGGGTGCCGATCGAGACGCTGCGCAAGGACGTGCGGACGGCGACCTCGCCGGACGCGCCGATGGTCGCCGTCTCCGCCACCTCCTCGCGGCCGGACCTCGCCGCCGACATGGCCAACGCCGTCTCCCGGGCGCTGACCCGGCACGCGAACGACACCAAGAGGTCCACGCGCGTCGAACTGCAGCAGTTCGCCCGCGCGACCAGGCCGACCGAGGCGTCCTCGGCGTCGCCGACGGTGACCGGTCTGGTGGGCACCGCGGCCGGCGGGCTGCTCGGCGGGCTGGCCCTGCTGATCCGGCCCCGGCGCGCCCCCGAGGCCCCGCCGTCGGCCTCCGTACCGGGTCCCGCTCTCGCCGCCGACGCCCACGGACAGCTGTGACCAGCCTCCTGGAGACGGCGACGAGCACCACCCTGCGCGCCGAACTCTGCACCGACGAGCGCGAGTTCGGCGAGCTGGCCGGGCCCTGGGACCGTCTGTACCGGCGGTGCGGAGCGGCCACCCCGTTCCAGAACCACGCCTGGCTGCACTCCTGGTGGCTGTCGTACGGCACCCCCGGCAGGCTCCGGCTGGTCCTCGTCCGCGACGGCGACGAGCTGCGCGCGGTCGCCCCGCTGATGCTCGTACGGCGTCCGCTGCCCGCCCTGGTCCCGCTCGGCTGCCCGATCTCGGACTTCGCCGACGTGATCGTCGACGACGAGTACGCCGAACAGGCGTCGACCGCGCTCGCCGAGGGGCTGTCGGCCGCCGCCCGGACCGCGCTGATCGACTTCCGCGAGGTACGGCCGGGCGCTGCCGTCGAACAGATCTACGACCGCTGGCGGGGACCCCGCCGCAAGGTGGCCGACTCGGTCTGTCTGGAGCTGCCCGCGCGGCCCATGGACGAGCTGCTCAAGCGGCTGCCCAACTCCCGGGCCCAGCGGGTGCGCGCCAAGCTCCGCAAGCTCGGCGACCTCGGCATCGAGCCGCGGGCGGTGGGCGCCGACGAGGTGGACGCGGCCCTGCGGACCATGCTGGACCTGCACCGCCTCCAATGGCAGGACCGCAAGGTGACCACCGAGCACATGCGCCCCCGCTTCTCCGAGCATCTGTCCCGCGCGGTCGGGCCGATGGTGCGCTCGGGGGACGCCGTGGTGACCGAGTTCCGGCTGGACGGCGACGTGATGGCCGTCGACGTCACCCTGCTGTCGCCCCGGCTGGCGGGCGGCTACCTCTACGGCGCCCATCCGCGGCTGCGCGAACGCAAGGCGGACGTCGCCACCATGCTGCTCAACGCCTGCGCCGGGCATGTCGGTGCCGGCGTCCACCAGGTGCTGAGCCTGCTGCGGGGCGCCGAGCCGTACAAGCTGCGCTGGCGCCCGGACACCGTCGTCAACCAGCGCCTGCTGCTCGCCCGCCGCCGCACCGCGCCCCTGCTGTCGGCCGTCGCCTGCGACGCGGCGGCACGGCTGCGGGGCAAGGAACTGCTCCACCGGTGGCGGGCCAGGAAGGACGCCGAGCAGAACCGGGAGCGCACGGACCGGCCGGAGCGGAAGGAACGCGGTGGCGGCGGGCCCTGAGCGGCCCGCCGCCGGCTCCGGATCACCGGTAGCGCGACCACCAGTCCGTACGGACGCAGAGCTTCCCGCCGAGCCAGTACTCCACCCAGTCGCCCAGCTCCAGCGGCGAACAGTTCGGCGGACGTACGGGCGTGGTGGGAGCCGGCTTCGGTGTGGGGGTGGGGGTCGGCTTCGGTGTCGGGGTGGGAGTGGGCGTCGGAGTCGCGGTCGTGTCACGGCCGAAGAGCATCGACCGGTACACCTGCGCCGCCTTCGGGTTGCTCGAACACTGCCAGACACCGTGCGGGCAGTAGTCCGTGAGCGTGTTGTAGAGCGGCTTGTGCTCGTCCATCCAGGCGAGCATGCGCCGCATGTACTCCGGGTTGTCGCCGTTGCGGAAGAGTCCCCATTCCGCGTAGGAGATGGGCTTCTTGTGCGCCTTCGCGAAATCGACGTGTGCCTGCAGGCCGTAAGGCTCCTTCACCTGCTCGTCGAAGGTGATTCCGCGCGGCTGGTCGTAGGAGTCCATTCCGATGATGTCGACCGTGTCGTCCCCCGGATAACACTGCGTCCAGGGAATGGCGTCCCGGCCCCGGTTCGGGGTCCAGTCGAACGTGAATTTCTGGCCCGGCACCGCGCGCATCGTGGTGACGATCCTGTTCCAGTACTTCTTCCAGCTCTCCGGGTCGGGCCCGCAGCGATGGGTGTACGTGATGCCGTTCATCTCCCAGCCGAGCACGATCACCGTGTCCGGGATCTTCAGCCCGACCAGTCGCTCCGCGAGCCGGCGGTAGTGGTGGTCGAACTGGCCGGCGGCGGCGCGGCGCAGCAGAGCGCGGACCTCGTGGTCGGAGACGCCCTCCTCGTTGCGCTCCATCATGGGCACGTTGAGGACGAACATCCGGTCGTCCTCGTCGCGCCGCCACTCGGCCCAGGAGTCCAGGAAGCCGGGCAGGCCCTCGATGTTGGACCAGCGGTCGCCCGGCAGGTAGGTGTGCGCCACCCGCAGGTCGGAGCCGCCCAGCCAGTCGCTCAGCTCGGCGATCCGGGCGACCCCGCGGGGCCCGTAGTGCAGGTAGGCACCGATGGCCGGCAACTGCTCGGGAAGCTTCGGGGTCGCGGAGGACGTGGCCGGCACGGGCGAGCCCGCCGGCGGCGGGACGGAGGCGCTCGGGGCGGCCGGTGCCGTCGGGACGACCGGAGCGGGCGTCTTGGCGACCGGGGCCGGGGTGACGGCGGCGGGCGCCGCCGGGACCGGAGGCTTCACCGGAGCGGCCGGCACCGGAGGCTTGACCGGAGCGGCCGGCACCGGGGGCTTGGCCGGGACCGGCGGTGGCGGTGGGTCGGTCGCCAGGCCCACCACCCGCGCGCCCACGGCGTGCACCGGGACCGACGCGAGGGCGAACGACGCGACCACGCCGGCCGCGACGAGCGCCAGCCGTCTGGTGCGGGGTCTCCTGTGCCGGGGCCGCCGCTGTTGTGGAGCCATGTCCGCTCCCCTCTCCGCTCTGTTCACTTCACTGCTTTCCGCCGCCGATTTCCACCTACTGACAATCAGTCATACGAATACGAACTCCGCCAACTGGGGCTCCGGCCTTCGGGTGCCCGAATCGCCCGCACGGGTGACCCGACGTCAAAGAAATGTGCGAGGACCCCGACGAAATGAACGTGTCGCCGCTCGACACCCGCGTTCCGGCCGTTCTGCTGCGAACGGACCGCAATCCCTTTCACCACGGAACCCTGGGCGCCGTTCGCTCCCTGGGGCGCGCCGGTGTGGAGGTGCACCTGGTCGCCGACTGCGAGGGCAGCCCCGTGCGCAGCTCCCGGTTCCTCCACGCGACGCACACCCCGCCCCGGCTCGGCGCCTCCCTCGACGAATTCGCGGCCGTACTGCGCCGGGTGGCTGACCGGCTCGGCCGTCCCGCGGTGCTCATCGCGCTGGACGACGCGAGCGCCGTGGCCACCGGCCGGCTGCGCGAGGAGCTGACGGGCTGTTACCTGCTTCCGGCCGGGCCCGCCGCCCTCGCCGAACAGGTGGCCGACAAGGCGGAACTGGCCGCGCTGTGCGGGCGCCTGGACCTCCCCCACCCGGCGACGGTGGTCCCCGGCAGCCCGGCGGAGGCCGCCGCCGCCGTGAGGGAGCTGGGCCTGCCGGTGGTGGCCAAGTGGAGCCGCCCATGGCTGCTGCCCGCCGACGCGGGGCTGCGCAGCACGGTGGTGGTGCGCTCGGCCGGGGAGGCCGCGGCCCTGTTCCGGCGCTCGGAGCAGGCCGGCAGCCGACTGCTCCTCCAGGCGTTCCTGCCGCCGGGGCTCGACCGCGACTGGTTCTTCCACGGGTACGCCGACCGCGCCGGGGCGGTGCGCGGCGGCGGCACCGGCCGGAAGCTGGCTGCCTGGCCGC
The DNA here is from genome assembly GCF_053593335.1 of Streptomyces sp. NPDC002324. Classification (NCBI taxonomy): domain Bacteria; kingdom Bacillati; phylum Actinomycetota; class Actinomycetes; order Kitasatosporales; family Streptomycetaceae; genus Streptomyces; species Streptomyces sp. NPDC002324. Next base: position 38,523 of record NZ_JBSFCF010000032.1, on the reverse strand, counting down.
GCGGCGCCGGCCTGACCACCGTCGGCCGCTGGACCCCGAACCCCGAGGTGCGGGCCCTCGCCGAGCGGCTGACCGGCGCGCTCGGTTACCGGGGCGTGTTCGACCTCGACTTCCGCCGCGAGGGCAACACCGGCGCGTACCACCTGCTCGACTTCAATCCGCGTCCCGGCGCCCAGTTCCGCCTCTTCACCGACGCGGCCGGCATCGACGTCGTCCGCGCGCTGCATCTGGACCTGACCGGCCGCCGGGTCCCGGACGGGGCCCCCGTGCCGGGCCGGACCTTCGTCGTGGAGAACTACGCGCCGCTCGCCGCCCTGCGCCGGCCGTCCCTGCCGTCCCTGCCGTACCCGCCGTCCGGGCCGGGCGCGCGCGAGCTGGCCTGGTACGCGCGGGACGACCGTGCCCCCGGCCTCGCACTGTGGTCGCTGTGGCCGCGCCGCGCGCTCGGCCGCCTGCTGGCACCCCGCCCGCCGCTTCCCCTCCAGCGCGACCCCGCTCCCGGCGAGGTCCGCGCCGGGAGCGGTGCCGAGAACCACGCCGAGAACCGCGCCGAGAACGAGAAAGCGAGCAGCCCCTGATGTACGACCTGCTGGTGGTGGGCGCCGGCCCGTACGGCCTGTCCATCGCGTCCCACGCCGCGGCCGCCGGGCTCAGCCTGCGTGTCCTCGGCCGTCCCATGGCGTCCTGGCGCGACCACATGCCGCCCGGCATGTTCCTCAAGTCCGAGCCCTGGGCCTCCAACCTGAGCGATCCCGACGGGCGTTGGCGGCTCGACGCGTACTGCGCCGAGCAGGGCTTCGAGGCCCGCCACGGCCGGCCGATCCCGGTCGGCACGTTCGCCTCGTACGGCCTGTGGTTCGCCCGCAACGCCCTCCCGCCCGTCGACGAGCGCATGGTCACGCTGCTCCGGCGCCACCACGGCGGTTTCGAGGCGGTCCTGGACGACGGGGAGACGGTCCGCGCCCGCACGGCGGCCCTCGCCGTCGGTGTCGTACCGTTCGTCGAAGTCCCCTCCGCGCTCCGGGAGTTGCCGCCCGACCGGGTCTCCCACAGCAGCCACCACAGCGACCTCGACCGCTTCCGGGGCAGGGACGTCACGGTGGTCGGCGGCGGCCAGGCGGCTCTGGAGACGGCCGCGCTCCTGGCCGAACAGGGCACACGCGTCCGTGTGCTGGCCCGCTCCGGCGCCCTGCGCTGGAACGACGTCCCGCCCCCGCTGGAGCGCCGGCCGTGGGACTCCGTCCGCTCCCCGCACAGCGGCCTCGGCTGCGGCTGGCGCAACTGGTTCTACGCGGAGCGTCCGGGCTGGTACCGCCGCCTGCCGGAGGCGAGACGGGTGCGGATCACGGCCGAGGCGCTCGGCCCCGCGGGCGCCTGGTGGGTCCGCGACCGCGTCGAGCCGGCCGTCGAGGTACGGCTCGGCCAGGAGGTCGTGACGGCGTACGAGACGGGCGGCGCCGTACGCCTGGAGACGGTCGGCCGCGGCGGTGAGCCGGCCTCGCTGGACACCGAACACGTCATCGCGGCCACGGGGTTCCGGGCCACCTGCGAGCGCCTGGACCTGCTGGCGCGTGAGGTACGCGCGGATCTGGTGCCCCTCGCCGACGGCTCGCCCTCGGTCGGGCGGGACTTCGAGTCCTCGGTCCCCGGCCTGTTCCTCGCGGGCCTCACCACCGCGGCCGGTTTCGGTCCCGCGATGCGGTTCGTGTACGGCGCGTCGTTCACCGCCCCGACCCTCGTCCGAGGGGTGCGGCGGCGGCTGCGCGCCGGGGTGCCCGGCGGACGGATCCCGGTGCCGGGAGCGCGGGCGGACCTGGCGTCCACCGCCGGGGCGTGACGCACGCGGGTGCCGGGCGGCGCGCCGCGCGTCCCGGCACCCGCGTGGACTCAACGACGGGAAGCGGCCCGGCCCCGCCGGTACAGGATGCCCCCACCCGCGATCAGCGCGACGCTGGCGGCCCCGGCCGCGAGCAGGGCCTCACGGTCGCTGCCGGTCTCGGGGAGCGTGGGCGGGTGGTCCGTCGGCGGGTGGTCCGTCGGCGGGTGGCTGGTGGAGGGCCCGCCCGTCGGCGGCTTGTGCGTGGGGCTGGGGTGGCCCGTCGGGGGCTTCGTCGTCGGCGGCTTGCCCGTGGGGCTGGGGTGGCCCGTCGGGGGCTTCGTCGTCGGGGGCTTCGTCGTCGGCGGCTTCGTCGTGGGCGGCTTCGTGGGCGGCAGGTGCGGAGGCTTGGTCGGCGGGGTGTCGCCGTAGCCGACCTCGGTGTCCTCGTCGGTGTCCGGGGCGTCGCCGTAGTCGCTCGGGGCGTCGTCGTGGCCGCTCGGCGTGCCGTCGTGGTTCCCGTAGCCGTCGTGGTTCCCGTAGCCCTCGTCGCTCCCGTAGCCCTCGTCGCTCCCGTGGCCTTCCTCGTCCCAGCTCTGCGGGTACTCCACGGGCTCGTCGTACTCCTCGTACGCGTCCGGCCGCGTGTACTCCTCGTACGCCTGCTCCCAGGACTCCTCCGGGTCCGCCGCCGGGGCCGGCGTGTACTCGGGCTCCGCCACCGGGGTGGCGTGGCGCTCCGGGGCGCTCCCGGTGGTGTGGGTGCTCTCGGTGCTCTGGGCGTTCTCCGGGGCGTGGTCGCCGGTGTTGCCGCACTCGTTGCCGAGGGTCGGGTTGCCGAGTGCCGCGGCGTCGACGGTGTTGCCGCAGACGTTCACCGGGACGGTGACCGGCACCTCGACCGCGTTGCCCGACGCGACGCCGGGCGAGTTCGAGGCGGCCCCGTGCGCGCCCGTGTCCGCGAGCACCGGCGTGCCGTAGAGGGACAGCAGCCCCGTCGCCGCGGCGGCCACGACCATTCTCTTGCGCAGGTCCTGTCGCATCTCTTTCTTCCTGCTCGAAGAAGTGGGAAAAGCCGGCCTTGGAGCCGTTGCGAACACTCCAAGACCGGCTGAGGCACAGCCGAACGGCTGCTGCGATGCGTTACGACGTCAGTCGTTGACGCAGATGTTGCCGGCTGCCGGGTTGAGCAGCCCGATGACGCTGATGGTGTTGCCGCACACATTGATGGGGATGTGGATCGGGACCTGCACCACGTTGCCCGAGAGGACACCCGGGGAACCGATGGCGGCGCCGTGGGCCTCCGCGTCGGCGACGGCCGGGGTGGCCAGACCCACGGCCATGATCACGCCGGCCACGACAGCTGCGCTCTTCTTGAGCTTCACGTCATTTCCCTTCTCTGCGGTCATGCCTCAATTGACGGCCGAAACCGAGCGAGCACAGCATGAACGGCTCGCATCATGACCAGCAGTCTGCGAACGAGGAATAGACACCGAAAGAAACTAAGGAACGCGGGGAGTCGGGTAATTCACCCGATCGCCCCGCGAATTTACCGAACAGCCGATATGACGACCACTCGAACGGCCCCTGCCCGGGGACAGGCGAAGGGCTCGGGCCGCGCGCACGCAGTGCGTGGGCGACCCGAGCCGCTCATCGGTCCTACGGTCAGCCGTTGCCGTTGCCGTTGCCGTTGTCCGAGAGGATCGGGATGTCGGACAGGATGTGCGACAGCGGCTCGTCGCCCTTGGCCTGGGTGGAGTTCTCGGTGCACTGCTGGTTCTGCGGGGCGGACAGGATCGGGACGTCCTGGACGACCGCCGCCGCCACCGCGGCGAGGTTGACCTTGGCGGGCAGGCCGACGCAGAGCTTGTTCAGCGAGCCCTGGACCAGCGAGAGCTGCGGGCTCATGTCGCCCTTGGTCGCCGAATTGCCGAACGCCTGGCTGGCACCGTTGCCACTGATGGACGTGGTCCCACCGTCGTCGGCGAGCGCCTGGGGAGCGGTCGCGGCCCCGAGGCCGGTGATGGAAGCGGCGACCGCAACTGCGGCCATTGCCTTCTTGAGCATTTCGCGTTCCTTTCCTGGCGGGACCCGCAGGCCCCTGCTCCGGCAGCAACGGCGCCACACCCGTAGCGGTTTCGGCATATCACCCGTTCGGCCCCGCTCACGCCGCGAATTCTCAGGGATCGACGACGCTCCACGCGCCCCGCTCCACGCCTTTCGAATGGGCCGACGGAGTGAATCAGAGCAACCCAGGAGGCCGGGGGGAGTTGTCCAAGGCGCTCCGGTGGAAACGGGGTTCTTCAGAAAGGATCGCAAGTGATCAAGAAGATTATGGCCGTGGCCACGATCGCCGCCTCCGTCGTCGGAGCCTCGGCCGTCGCCGCACCCCAGGCGCTCGCCGATGACGGCGGTACCACGAGCTTCAGCGGGAACGACGCCCAGCAGGTATACGGAAACTCGGCGACGTACGGCGACATGAGCCCGCAGATGGCGCTGATCCAGGGCTCGTTCAACAAGCCCTGCATCGCTCTGCCCGCCAAGGTCAACCTCGCCGCGGTGGCGGCGGCCGTCATCCAGGACGTCCCGATCCTGTCCGCCCCGCAGAACCAGCAGTGCACCGAGAACTCCACCCAGGCCAAGGGTGACGAGCCGCTGTCGCACATCCTGTCCGACATCCCGATCCTCTCGGACAACGGCAACGGCAACGGCGGGAAGAAGTAACACCGCCGCCGCACGGGTGGGCCTGCCTCACTCGACGGCCCACCACGGGCACACAAGTGCCCCGATAAGCCTCCTATTGCGCCAACAGGGGCAATCAACGCAACCGTTGGCCGGATGTCCTGTTGAGCAGGGCGCAACTCCGCAACGGAGTCCGCTTTCCGAAAGGGATCGAACATGAAGAAGCTGTGGGCTACCGCGGCTGTTGCCGTTTCCATCGCCGGCCTCGGGGCCGCGACCGCTCCCCAGGCGCTCGCCGACGACGGTGGGACCACGTCCTTCAGCGGCAACGGTGCCAGCCAGGCGTTCGGCAACTCCGTGACCAAGGGCGACATGAGCCCGCAGCTCTCGCTGGTCCAGGGCTCGCTCAACAAGCCCTGCATCGGCCTGCCGCTCAAGGCCAACCTCGCCGCGCTGGCGGCGGCGGTCGTCCAGGACGTCCCGATCCTGTCCGCCCCGCAGAACCAGCAGTGCACCGAGAACTCCACCCAGGCCAAGGGTGACGAGCCGCTGTCGCACATCCTGTCCGACATCCCGATCCTCTCGGACAACGGCAACGGCAACAACAACGGCGGCGACAACGGCGCCAAGCACCACTGACACCACCACCGGACACACCGGAGCGGGTCGCCGAGTTCATCGGCGGCCCGCTTCGCCGTCTCCCCCCAGGTGCCGGCCCCGGCTCACTTCTTCGCGTAGAGCGATTCGATCGCCGCCGCGTACGCCGCCGTGACCGCGTGGCGTTTGATCTTCATCGACGGGGTGAGCAGGCCGTTCTCCTCGCTGAAGCCGCCTTCCACCACCTTGAACTCGCGGATGGACTCGGCGCGGGAGACGGCCTGGTTGGCGTAGTCGACGGCCTGCTGGACGTCGGCGCGCATCCGGGGGTCGGCGACGATCTCGGCGAGCGGGGTGTCCGGGGACATGCCGCGCACGTGCAGCCAGTGGGTGACGTCCTCGGGGTCGAGGGTGATGAGGGCGGCGACGAAGGGGCGGTTGTCGCCGACGACGATGCACTGCCCGACCGGGGGACGGCTGCGCAGCCGGTCCTCCAGGACGGCCGGGGAGACATTCTTGCCGCCGGAGGTGATGAGGACGTCCTTCTTGCGGCCGGTGATGGTGAGGTATCCGTCCTCGTCGAGCGCGCCGAGGTCACCGGTGGCGAACCAGCCGTCGGTGAGGGCGGCGTCGGTGGCGACCGGGTTGTTCCAGTAGGCGCCGAAGACGATGCCGCCCTTGATGAGGACCTCCCCGTCGTCGGCGATGCGGACCGCGGTGCCGGGGACGGGCCGGCCGACGGTGCCGGGCCGGGGCCCCAGGGGCGGGACGATGGTGGCGGCCGCGGTGGTCTCGGTGAGGCCGTAGCCCTCGTAGACGATGACCCCGGCGGCGTAGAAGAAGAGGTTGAGGTCGCGGTCGAGCGGGGAGCCACCGCTGATGGCGTAACGCATCCGGCCGCCCAGTTCCCTGCGGATGCGGCGGTAGACCAGCAGGTCGTACAGGGCCCAGGCGGCGTACAGGCCGGGGGTGGGGCCGGGGCCCCGGTCCAGGAACCTGTCCAGGTAGGCCTGGGCGAAGCGCACGCCGATGCGGTGGGCGCGGTCGAAGGAGGCGCCGCGGCCGATGCGTTCGGCGGTGGCGCGGCCGGTGGCGTGGATCCGCTCGAAGAGGTAGGGGACGCCGACGAGGAAGGTGGGGCGGAACTTCTTGAGGGCGGGCCGCAGTTCGTCGGGCTTGATGCTCGGGCAGTGGCCGATCTCGATGCGGGCCATCAGGCAGGCGATCTGGATCGCGCGGCCGAGGATGTGGGCCAGGGGGAGGAAGAGGAGGGTGGAGGCTGCCTGGCCGGTGATCTCCTTGAAGATCGGGTGGAGGAGTTCGACCGTGTTGGCGGCCTCCGCGTGGAGGTTGGCGTGGGTGAGGACGCAGCCCTTGGGGCGGCCGGTGGTGCCGGAGGTGTAGCAGATGGTCGCGGCCGTGTCCGGGGTGAGGGCGGCGCGGCGCTTGGTGACCTCGTCGTCGGGGACGCCCCGGCCGAGGTCCGCGAGGTGGGCGAGGGCCTCCCGGTCGATCTGCCAGACGTGCGGGGGCTGGGAGTGGCGGGCCGTGGCCGTGGCGACGGCCTCCGCGTTCCCGGCGGTCTCCACGACCACGAAACGGGAGCCGGAGTCGCGGACGATCCACTCGATCTGCTCGGGCGAGGACGTGGCGTAGATGGGCACGGACTGGCCGCCGGCCGCCCAGACGGCGAAGTCGAGGACCGTCCACTCGTAGCGGGTGCGGGACATCAGCGCGACGCGGCCGCCCGGTTCGAGGCCGGCGGCGATCAGCCCCTTGGCGGTCTCGGTGACCTCGCGGGCGAAGGCGGCGGCGGTCACCGGGTGGAAGGTGCCGTGGTGGTCGGCGCGGCGCAGGACCACCGCGCCGGGCGCCTCGGTGGCGTTGACGAAGGGGAGGTCGGCGATGCTGCCGCCGGTCGGGCGGGGCGCGAGGGCGGGCGTGCGCGCCTCGCGGACGACACCTCGCGCGTCCCTGACGACCTCGACCTTCGCGCGGTCGGACAGGCCGCCGCGCTGTTTCGCCCGGTTCAAGTCCCTGCGTACGCCCATCACCGCTCCCCGAGGTCTCACACATCCACGTTACTGGCGAGTCAACTTACCGGTACGTAAGGAAATATCAATGCTTCGGTATGACTGCGGGGCTCGGGATGGGCGCGTGATAGGTGTGGATCATGCGCCCCCACCGCCTCGGTTCCACCCTGATCTCCGCCGTCGCCTCCGTCTGCGTCTGTCTGGCCGCCGGTGCCTCGTCCGCCGCGGCCCTGCCCGGTGCTTCGCCGGTCGCCGCCGAGTCGTCCTTTGCTCCTCCTCGTACGGCTCCGGGTGCCCGGTCGCTCACCGCGGTGACGGATCTGTTCGCCGAACGGCTGCTCGTCGCGGACAAGGTCGCGGCGGCGAAGTACGGGACGACCACGCCGATCGACGATCCCGTGCGGGAGAAGGCGATCCTGGACGACGTGGCGGCACGGGCGGTCGGGCTCGGCCTCGACCCCGATGCCGTCACCGCCGTGTTCCGGGACCAGATCGAGGCCAACAAGCTGGTGCAGCGCGGTCTTTACGCCCGCTGGGACGCGCACCCCGAGGAGCGGCCCACCGAGCGGCCCGATCTGGTGAAGGAGGTCCGGCCGGTGCTCGACCGGATCACCACCCAGCTGCTGAGCGCGCTCCAGGAGACGGAGTCGCCGCGGGCCGGGGCGTCGTGCGCGCCCCGGCTGCGGGTGGCGGCGGTGTGGTCCGCGGTCGACCGCCGGCTGGACCGGTTGCACGGGCAGGGGCTGGTGCGGGCGTTGCCCTCGGTCTGCGCGCCACGGCCCTAACCCATCAGCTCCTCCGCCGACTTGATCGCCTCGGCGAGGGCGTAGAGGTCCTTGTCCTCGCGGTCCCTCGCCAGATCGTCGGCCCGCAGGCCCAGTCGGTGCAGGGAGGGGCGGGCCGGGAGGTCGGGCCGGCGGCCGTCCTCCTGGCGGAGGGAGTCGGCGAAGTAGGCGGCCACGGCGGCCACCCGCAGGCCGTACGGGGAGTCGGTCCACAGGTCGTCGTGCAGGGCCGACGCCTCCAGGCCCGCCGCCTCCTCGTGCGGGGTGCGGGTGTCGGGGTCCAGCCAGCGGACGGTGGCGGTGGCGAGGTGGCCGCCGTCGGCGCCGTCCTTGGTGCGGACGACGTAGAGGGCGGTGACGGTGTGGCCGGGGCCGACCTCGCCGCCGTCGACCCGGTCGTCACGGAAATCCTCGTCCGCGACCCGCCGGTTGTCGTAGCCGATCAGGCGGAACTCCTCGACCGTGGCCGGGTCGAAGGCGACCTGGGCCTTGGCGTCTCGGGCGGTGAGGTCGACGTGGCGCGGGAGTTCCTCGCAGAAGACCTCCTCCGCCTCCTCCTCGGTGGAGACGTAGGTGGTGTGGCCGTCGCCCCGGTCGGCGAGTTGTTCCATGAGCTCGTCGCCGTAGTCGCTGCCGACGCCCACGCCGAAGAGGGTGATGCCGTGGTCGCGGCGTTCGCTCGCGATGCGTTCCAGGATGGTCTCGGCGTCGGTGGAACCGGTGTTGGCGAGGGCGTCGGAGAGCAGGACGACCCGGTTCGTGGCGCCCTTGCGCAGGCCCTCGACGGCGGTCTCGTAGCCGGTCTCGACGCCCGCCGCGAGGTTGGTGGAGTCGGTGGGTTCCAGGCTGTCGACCGCCTCGCGGATCTCGCCCCGGTTGCCGTCGAGGCGGGTCATCGGCAGGACGGTCTCGGCCTCGTCGCTGAAGGTGACGACGGCGACCGAGTCGTCGTCGCGCAGCCGGTTCGTCATCGTGCGCAGGGCGTCCTGGGCGAGGTCGAGGCGGCCCGGTTCGGACATGGACCCGGAGACGTCGATGACGAAGGTGAGGGCGGCGGGCGGGCGTTCGCCGTCGCCGCCGGCGGTCCGGGTGGCGAGGCCGACGCGGACCAGGGACCAGTTCTCGGCGTCGGTGCGGGCGCCGTCGACGGTGACCGAGAAGCCGTCGCCGTCCGGGCGTTCGTAGTCCTGGCGGAAGCTGTTGACGAACTCCTCCGGGCGGACCGTCGCCGGGTCGGGCAGGCTGCCCTCGTCCAGGGTGCGGCGGGCGTAGCCGTAGGAGGCCGTGTCGACGTCGAGGGCGAAGGTGGAGAGGTGGTCGGGGGACGGGGCGAAGTCGCCGGATTCGTCGCCTTGTTCATCGCGCTGTTCGCCGGAGTCGGGACCCTCGGGCGCGGGAGCCGGGAAGCCGTCCGCCTTGCCGCCGCTGCCTCCCCGGTCGTACGAGGAGGAGTTGCCTCCGTCACCGCTGCCGCCGCAGCCGGTGAGGAGCAGGGCGCAGGCGGCGCCCAGGGCGAGGAGTGCGGCGCCGGTCCGCCGCCCGGCCGTCCGCCTCGGCCCCGTCGTCGTCGGCCCCGTCGTCCTCGTCGTCGGCGTGCTCCTGCGATACGCGTGCATCCGGGCCCCCTAGCCACGTAGTCCGTCGCCTTCCGCGGGTTCTCGCGGGCGGTTGTTGTGACTGTGACGGCGCGGGGGGCCCGGATGTGCGCCACGGGGTGTTGCGGATGCGTCTCGAAGCGGCCACGGCGGACGCCCGCCGAGACCGGTGGGTGATCCTCCGGTGACCTAGGAGACGACGTCCTTGCGGCCGAAACCGCGGAAGGCCAGGGCGAACAGCACCAACGCGTACGTTACGGAGACGGAGACGCCCTGGATCATGTCGGTGTACTCGGGCTGCGGGCGGACGACGTCCAGCCAGGCGTACTGCCAGTGCGCGGGCAGGAAGTCGCGCCAGTCGCCGAGGGCGGTCACCGAGTCGAGCACATTGCCTACGATGGTGAGGCCGACGGCACCGCCGACCGCGCCGAGCGGGGCGTCCGTCCGGGTGGAGAGCCAGAACGCCAGTGCGGCGGTGACCAGTTGGGACACGAAGATGTACCCGACCGTGATCAGCAGCGCCTGGGCGGCGGCGCCCGCGGCGAGTTCGCCGCCGGTGGGCAGCTCCAGCGGACCCCAGCCGTAGGCCGCGGTGCCGACCGCGAGGGCGACGACCGGCAGCAGCACCAGCGCCGCGAGGCTGAGGGTGAGGCCGACGACGAGCTTGGACCACAGCAGGCGGGCGCGCGGCACGGGCGCGGCGAGAAGGTAGCGCAGGGAGGACCAGCTGGCCTCCGAGGCGACCGTGTCGCCGCAGAACAGCGCGACGGGGATGACGAGCAGGAAGCCCGCGGCGGCGAACAGGTTCACCGCGGCGAAGTTCGCGCCGGACGCGGTGGCCGTGTCCATCAGGTTGACCCGGTTGTTGCCCTCGCCGGGCGAGCCGCCGACCTGGAAGGCGATCAGCAGCACGAGCGGCAGGGCGAACAGGATGCCGCCCATGACCAGGGTGCGGCGGCGCTTCAGCTGCCGGACCAGTTCGACCCCGAGGGGCAGGGTGCGGCCGGCGCGGTAGCCGTCGGCGACCTCGACGGGCCGGGCGGGCCCGGGTTCTGCGTGCTCGGCACGCTCGGCCAGCGTGCTCATGCGGACTCTCCGATCAGGGTGAGGAAGGCGTCTTCGAGGCGGCGGTGCGGGCCGACGGACTCCACGGGTACGTCCAGCCGGACGAGCTCGGCGACCAGACGCCGGGCGCTGCCGCCGGCGTCGAGGCGGACCACCAGACCGCCGTCGGCGGGTACGGCCGAGTCGACGCCCGGCAGAGCGGCGATCTTCTCGACGAGCGGCTCGTCCACCGGCTCGGAGGTGCCGACCAGCAGCGTGTCGCCGGAGCCGACGATCTCGCTCACGGGGCCGGCCTGGACGAGCTGCCCGTGGTCCATGACGACCAGATGCGTGCAGGTCTGCTCGACCTCCGCCAGCAGGTGACTGGAGACGATGACCGTACGGCCGGCGGCCGCGTACCGGATCATGACCTCGCGCATCTCGCGGATCTGCGGCGGGTCGAGTCCGTTCGTCGGCTCGTCGAGGATCAGCAGGTCGGGCAGGCCGAGCATGGCCTGGGCGATGGCGAGGCGCTGACGCATGCCCTGGGAGTAGGTGCGCACCGCGCGGGCCAGGGCGTCGCCGAGGCCGGCGATCTCCAGGGCCTCGTCGAGGTGGGCGTCCTCGGCCGGGCGGCCGGTGGCGGCCCAGTACAGCTCCAGGTTCTCGCGGCCGGACAGGTGCGGGAGGAAGCCCGCGCCCTCGACGAACGCGCCGACCCGGGAGAGGACCGGGGCGCCCGGCACGATCGCGTGGCCGAAGACGCGGATCTGGCCGCCGTCCGGCTGGATCAGGCCCATGAGCATGCGCAGGGTCGTCGTCTTGCCCGCTCCGTTCGGTCCGAGCAGGCCGAGGACCTGGCCCTTCTCCACGCGCAGGGAGAGGTCGCGGACGCTGTAGCGGTCGCCGTTCCTGTACTTCTTGCTCAGGTCGGTGATCTGCAGCGGGACCTCGGCGAGCGCCGGGTCGGGGGCCGGGGTGACGATCCGGCGGCGTCCGGTGACGAGGAGGACGGCCGCGATGACGGCGCCGGCGATCGGCAGGTACCAGACCCAGGCGGGCAGGATGTCCGTGCGGTCGGCCCCGGCGAGGGGCGTGGGCACCTCCAGGCCGCCCTTGAGGGAGACGGTGTACGTCGCCGGGGTCGTCGGGGAGGCGTAGCCGAGGTCGGTGGAGGCGAGGACCAGACGGAGGCTGTGGCCGTCGTCGAGTTCGTGGTCGATGGCCGGGAGGGTGAGCTTCACGTCCTTGCCCGCCTTGGCGCCCTCCACCCGGATCGGGTCGACGAGCTGGGAGGGGAGGACCTGGGACCTGCCGTCGGGGCCGACGTCGTACACCTTGGCGAAGAGGACGGCGTCCTCGCTGGTCGACTTCACATGGACCGTGGCCGTGGGCGAGCCGGTGATCTGCAGATCGTCCGTGACGGGCCTGGACCGGAACGCGGCGAACTGGCCGGGGAAGTCGAGGGAGATGCCGACGCCGAGGGAGGACAGCTGGGCCAGGCCGCCGCCGGCGCCGAGGCCGGGCAGGGCGGAGATGGCGGGCGGGTTGGCGCCCGCCGGGTTCTCGAAGCTCTGCTCGCGGCCGGCGAGGGCGATCTTCGTGGGGTCGTTCTCCAGGCCCGGGTAGGTGTCGTCGGTCGTACCGGCGAGGCGGGGCTCGCCGTCGCCGGAGCCGGCGCCGAGGGTGCGGGTGACGCGGAACGCGGAGCCGGTGTCCGCGCTCTTGTCGCCCTTCAGATAGCGGTCGAACCAGGCCTGCGTCCGGGCCTGGACCCGGCTCGTCTCCATGTCGCCGCCGTCGTGGCCGCCGGAGATCCAGTCGACGTCCACGGGCGCGCCGTTGGCCTTGATCGCCCGGGCGGCGGCGTCGGCCTGGCCGAGCGGGAAGAGGGAGTCGGTCTGGCCCTGCATCAGCAGGGTGGGCACCTTGATGCGGTCGCCGACGGCCTCGGGGCTGCGCGCGGCGAGCAGCTTCACGGCCTCCGCGTCGGGCCGCCCCGACTCGGCGACCCGCTGGTACATCTCGCAGAGCTGGGTCTCGAACTTCTCGCAGCCGCCGCCGGTGTTGACGAACAGACCGGCCCACAGCTTCTTGAAGACGCCGTTCGGGAACAGGGCGTCCGCCAGGTTCCAGTACGTGATCGCGGGCGCGATGGCGTCGACCCGGTCGTCGTACCCGGCGGCCAGCAGCGAGATCGCCCCGCCGTACGAGGCGCCGGCGACGCCGAGGCGCGGGTCGCCCTTCTTGTCGAGCTGAACCTCGGGGCGCTTCGCGAGCCAGTCGATCAGCTTCGAGACGTCGGCGACCTCGCCCTTCGGGTCGTTCAGCCCGATCTTGCCGGTCGAGTCGCCGAAGCCGCGGGCGGACCAGGTCAGCACCGCGTAGCCGTCGCGGGCGAGTGCCTCGGCCTGCTTGCGGACGTCGTTCTTGCTGCCGCCGAAGCCGTGTCCGAGCAGGACGGCCGGGCGGCGGCCGGCACCGCCGGAGGTGAAGTACGAGGTGTCGATGCGCACGCCCTCGGCCGTGTCCATGGCCCGGTCGGAGCGCTTCACCGGCGCCGCCTCGTCGGAGGCGGTGGCCGTCCAGGTACCGGCGCCGGCGAGCACGACGACGGCGGCCGCGGCGGCGAGGGTGCGCCGCGGCCGCCGCCGTAGCGCTCCGCGCAGGCGCGGCCCGGTCAGTCGAAGATCCATGCGTCAACGGTACGGGGCCCCTACCGTGCCCCAGGGCCCCCTGAGGGGGGAAGAGTGGGACATCCCACGGTCGTACGGGGGGAATCCGGCATACAGCGGGTGCGGTATGCGGGGGTGCGCGACGGACCTGACAGCAACCTGATAAGTGGCCCTTCAGTTCCCTCCGAACACCGGTTCAGCGCGCGAGAGTTACTTGAAGTTTCACATTGACTTGTGGGGCAGTGATCCAACAAGCTGATGATCTGACGCAACCCCCCACTGCGCGAAGGGATCAACGCAGCGATGCAACGACTCATCACCAAGGCTCTGGCCACGGCCGTGGCCACCGCAGCCCTGATCACCACAGCCGTCGGCATCGTCTCCGCCGACACCGGCCGGACGCCGTCGAAGAGCCACTCCGTCTCGGCGGCCTGCTGGCCGGGCCAGCCGTGCTGGAAGAGCTGGCAGTGATCAAGGGCGGGGCCGTGGGCACGGTCGGCTCCGCCGACCGCCCCGGCTGACGCGACAACGTGAACGAGGGGGCGGCCGGTGCACGGCCGCCCCCTCTGTCACGACTGGGCTCAGTGGTTGCGCGGGAAGCCCAGGTCCACGGCCGAGGGGCCGTCGGCCGGGTCGGGCCAGCGGGTGGTGACCACCTTGCCGCGGGTGTAGAAGTGGGTGCCGTCGTTGCCGTAGATGTGGTGGTCGCCGAAGAGGGAGTCCTTCCAGCCGCCGAAGCTGTGGTAGCCGACGGGGACCGGGATCGGGACGTTGACGCCGACCATGCCGGCCTCGACCTCCAGCTGGAAGCGGCGGGCGGCGCCGCCGTCGCGGGTGAAGATCGCGGTGCCGTTGCCGAACGGGGAGGCGTTGATGAGGGCGATGCCCTCGTCGTAGGTGTCGACGCGCAGCACGGTCAGCACCGGGCCGAAAATCTCGTCCTGGTACGCCTTCGCGGTGGTGGGGACCTTGTCGAGGAGCGAGATGCCGATCCAGTGGCCGTCCTCGAAGCCGTCGACCGTGAAGCCGGTGCCGTCGAGGACGACCTCGCAGCCCTCGGCCGCCGCGCCCTCGACGTACGAGGCCACCTTGTCGCGGTGGACCGCCGTGATCAGCGGACCCATCTCGGACGTCGGGTCGTTGCCGGGACCGATCTTGATCTTCTCGGCGCGCTCGCGGATCTTCTCCACCAGTTCGTCGCCGATCGCGCCCACGGCCACGACCGCGGAGATCGCCATGCAGCGCTCGCCCGCCGAGCCGTAGGCCGCCGAGACCGCCGCGTCGGCCGCCGCGTCCAGGTCGGCGTCGGGGAGGACCAGCATGTGGTTCTTGGCGCCGCCGAGGGCCTGGACGCGCTTGTGGTTGGCGGAGGCCGTGGTGTGGATGTAGCGGGCGATCGGGGTCGAGCCGACGAAGGAGACCGCCTTGACGTCCGGGTGCTCCAGGAGGCGGTCGACGGCCACCTTGTCGCCGTGGACGACGTTGAAGACGCCGTCGGGGAGGCCGGCCTCCGAGAGGAGTTCGGCGATCTTGATGGAGGCCGAGGGGTCCTTCTCGCTCGGCTTCAGCACGAACGTGTTGCCGGTCGCGATCGCCATCGGGAACATCCACATCGGGACCATCGCCGGGAAGTTGAACGGCGTGATGCCCGCGACGACGCCCAGCGGCTGGCGGATGGAGGAGACGTCGACGCGGCTGGCGACCTGCGTGGACAGCTCGCCCTTCAGCTGCACGTTGATGCCGCAGGCCAGTTCGACGATCTCCAGGCCGCGCGCGACCTCGCCGAGCGCGTCCGAGTGCACCTTGCCGTGCTCGGCGGTGATCAGCTCCGCGATCGCGTCACGGTTGGCGTCCAGCAGGGCGCGGAACCTGAACAGGATCGAGGTGCGCTGGGCCAGCGAGGACTGGCCCCAGGTCACGAAGGCCTCCTTGGCGGTGCGTACCGCCGCGTCGACCTCGTCGACGGTCGCGAAGGCGACCTGGGTGGTGACCGCGCCGGTCGCCGGGTCCGTGACCGGCCCGAACGTACCCGACGCGCCTTCGACGGTCTTGCCGCCGATCCAGTGGTTGACGATCTTCGTCATGCCGAGAAACTCCTTCTCACAGATGGCGGCGTCGGGTTGAGACGTGCCGGTCGTACTCCTCGCGTGCCTTGACCGCCGACGCACGGGTCGCGGTCTCGGCCACAGGTACATCCCACCAGGCCTGCGCGGGAGGCGGGCCCGACACAGTGTCTGCCGTTTGGGTCTCCACGTAGACACAAGTGGGAGTGTCGGCCGCCCGCGCCTCGGCGAGGGCGGCGCGCAGGTCACGGACCGTCCTGGCGCGCAGGACGCGCATGCCGAGACTGGCCGCGTTGGCGGCGAGATCCACGGGCAGCGGGGCGCCCGTGAACGTGCCGTCGTCAGGGTTGCGGTGCCGGTAGGCGGTACCGAACCGCTCACCGCCGACCGACTCGGAGAGGCCGCCGATGGAGGCGTACCCGTGGTTCTGCACGAGCAGCACCTTGATCGGGACGTTCTCCTGCACGGCCGTGACGATCTCGGTCGGCATCATCAGATACGTGCCGTCGCCGACCAGCGCCCACACCGGGCGCCCGGGAGCGGCCAGCCGGACGCCGATCGCGGCCGGTATCTCGTAGCCCATGCAGGAGTAGCCGTACTCCAGGTGGTACTGGTCCCGGGACCGGGTCCGCCACAGTTTGTGCAGGTCACCGGGGAGGGAGCCGGCCGCGTTGATGAGGATGTCGTCCTCGTCGACGATCTCGTCGAGGAGGCCGAGCACCTGGGCCTGGGTGGGCCGGGTGTCCGGCTCGTCGGCCTCGTAGCAGGCGTCGACGCGGTGCTCCCAGCGCTGCTTGTCCTGCGCGTACTCGGCGACGTAGCCGTCCGCGACCCGGTGCCCGTGCAGTTCCAGGGCCTCGGCGAGCGCCTCCAGGCCGGACCGGGCGTCCGCGATCAGCGGCAGCCCGGAGAGCTTGTGGCCGTCGTACGGCGCGATGTTGAGGTTGAGGAAACGGACGTCGTCGGCGGCGAAGAGGGTGTTCGAGGCCGTGGTGAAGTCCGTGTACCGGGTGCCGACGCCGATCACCAGGTCGGCGGTGCGGGCGAGTTCGTCGGCCGTCGCGGTGCCGGTGTGGCCGATGCCGCCCACGTCCTGCGGGTGGTCGAAGCGCAGCGAGCCCTTGCCGGCCTGGGTGGACGCCACGGGGATGCCGGTGGCGGCGGCCAGTTCGGCGAGGGCCTCCTCGGCGCGGGCGTGGTGGACGCCGCCGCCGGCGACGATCAGGGGGCGGCGGGCCGCGCGGATCGCGGCGGTCGCGGCGGCCAGTTCGGCGACGTCGGCGGCCGGGCGGCGGACGTTCCAGGTCCGCTCGGCGAAGAACTCCTCCGGCCAGTCGTACGCCTCCGCCTGCACGTCCTGCGGCAGGGCGAGGGTGACGGCCCCCGTCTCCACCGGGTCGGTGAGGACGCGCATCGCCTGCAGCGCGGCCGGGATCAGGGCCTCGGGGCGGGTGATCCGGTCGAAGTACCTCGACACCGGACGCAGCGTGTCGTTGACGCTGATGTCGCCCGCGTAGGGGACTTCGAGCTGCTGGAGGACCGGGTCGGCCGGCCGCGTGGCGAAGGTGTCGCCGGGCAGCAGCAGCACCGGGAGATGGTTGATGGTGGCGAGGGCGGCGCCGGTGACGAGGTTGGTGGCGCCGGGGCCGATGGACGTCGTCACGGCGTGCGTGGACAGGCGGTTCGACTGCCGGGCGTAGCCGACGGCCGCGTGGACCATCGACTGCTCGTTGCGGCCCTGGAGGTAGGGCATGTCGTCGGCGTACTCGACGAGCGCCTGGCCGAGGCCCGCGACGTTGCCGTGGCCGAAGATGCCCCAGGTGGCGCCGATCAGCCGCCGCCGCTCGCCGTCGCGCTCGGTGTACTGGGCGGCGAGGAAGCGGACCAGCGCCTGGGCGACCGTGAGCCGCGTGGTGGCCGTGGTCGTGGTCGGGCTCATCGGTAGCCCCCTGTGCTTTCGACGTGGTCGGGGTGGAAGCAGATCTGCCACTCGCGCTCGGGGCCGGGGCCCGCCATCACGTTCAGGTAGTACATGGTGTGGCCGGGCTGCGCGACGGACGGGCCGTGCCAGCCGTCGGGCACGAGCACCGCGTCACCGGAACGGACCTCGGCGAGCACCTCGGAGCCGCCCTCGCGGGAGGGGGACACGCGCTGGTAGCCGAAGCCGTGGGGACCGTCGATCTCGAAGTAGTAGATCTCCTCCAGCTCGGTCTCCTGCCCCGGCCGGTTCTCGTCGTGCTTGTGCGGCGGGTACGAGGACCAGTTGCCGCCGGGGGTGATGACCTCGACGGTGATCAGCTTGTCGCACTCGAAGGCGTCCGCTGAGGCGAAGTTGCGTACCTGGCGGGCGCAGTTGCCGCTGCCCCGGTCCTCCACGGGGACCTCCGGCGCGGGGCCGTAACGAGCGGGGAGTCGTCGCTCGCACTTCGCTCCTGCCAAAGCGAAGCGGCCTCCCGCGCCGGAGGCGATCTGTACCCGGGCGTCGCGGGGCGCGTAGACGAAGTCGGAGACTCCGGCGAACACGCTCTCCCTGCCCAGGATTTCGAACTCGGCGCTGCCGCCACCGTCTGAATTGCCCGGTTCCTCCGACACCTGCACCGTACAACCGCCACCCAGGGACAGCACGATCCATTCGCTGTCCCCGGTCGTGAACGTGTGCGAGCCGCCCGGCTCCAACTCCACCACGCGCAGGCTGCTGTGGGTCCAGCCGGCCCGCTTCGGGTCGATGTCGACGGCGTACCGGGCGTTCGCGGTCGCGCCCTTGGGTACGTACAACTCGGTCTTGTGTGTCATGCGGCCCTCACAACAGTCCTACGGCGGTGTCCACGGCGGCGGTCACGTCGTCGTCCGCCGGGTAGAGCAGCGAGCGGCCGACCACCAGGCCCTGCACGGTGGGCAGTTGCAGCGCGCCCCGCCACTTCTCGTACGCGCCGTCCTGGTCCTCGCCGACATCGCCGCCGAGGAGGACGGCAGGCAGCGTGGAGGTCTCCATCACACGGGCCATGTCGTCGGGGTTGTCGGTGACGGGCACCTTCAGCCAGGTGTACGCCGACGTGCCGCCGAGCCCGGCCGCTATGGCGATCGACTTGGTGACGGCGTCGGCGCTCAGGTCGTTCCTGACCTTGCCCGTGGCCGGGTCGCGGCGGCTGATGAACGGCTCGACGAAGACGGGCAGCCGCCGCTCGGCCATGGCGTCCACGGCGCGGGCGGTGGACTCCAGGGTGGTCAGGGAGCCGGGGTCGTCGTAGTCGACGCGCAGCAGGAGCTTGCCGGCGTCGAAGCCGAGGCGCTCCATGTCCTCGGGGCGGTGTCCGGTGAAGCGGTCGTCCAGTTCGAAGCTGGCGCCCGCCAGGCCGCCCCGGTTCATCGAGCCCATGACGACCTTGCCGTCGAGCGCGCCGAGGAGGAGCAGGTCGTCGAGGATGTCGGCGGTCGCGAGGACACCGTCGACGCCGGGGCGGGACAGCGCCAGGCACAGTCGTTCGAGGAGGTCGACGCGGTTCGCCATGGCGAGCTTGCGGTCACCGACGGAGAGCGCGCCACGGGCCGGGTGGTCGGCGGCGACGATCATCAGCCGGCCGCCGTCCCCGATCAGGGGGCGCCGGACGCGCCGGGCGGCGGCCTCGGCGATGGCCTCCGGGTGGTGGACGCGGGTGCGGACGAGGGCGGAGACGTCGATGGGGCCGAGGGGGCTCACGGGGCGTGCGGGAGTCACAGGACCGCCCCCGCCGCGACCGCCGCCTCGATCTCGTCCACCGTGGGCATGGCGGACGAGCACTCCAGGCGGGAGGCGACGATGGCCCCGGCCGCGTTGGCGTGCCGCATGATCTTCTCCAGGCCCCAGCCTTCGAGCAGGCCGTGGCAGAGGGAGCCGCCGAAGGCGTCACCGGCGCCGAGGCCGTTGAGGACGTTCACGGGCAGCGGCGGGACCTCGGCGGACTCGCCCTTGCTGTTGACCGCGAGGACGCCCTTGGGGCCCTGCTTGACGACCGCGAGTTCGACCCCGGCGTCGAGCAGCGCGCGGGCGGCGGCGTGCGGTTCGCGGACTCCGGTGGCGACCTCGACCTCGTCGAGGTTGCCGACCGCGACGGTGGTGTGCCGCAGGGCCTCCTCGTAGAAGGGGCGGGCCTCGGCCGGGTCGTTCCAGAACATCGGGCGCCAGTCGAGGTCGAAGACCGTCGTGCCCGCCCTGGCCCGGTGGGCGAGCGCCGCGAGCGTCGCCGTACGGCTGGGCTCCTCGCTCAGGCCGGTGCCGGTCACCCAGAAGATCCGGGTCCCGGCGATGGCGTCGAGGTCCAGCTCGCGGGCGTCGATCTCCAGGTCGGGGGCCTTCGGGCGGCGGTAGAAGTAGAGGGGGAAGTCGTCCGGCGGGAACACCTCGCAAAAGGTGATCGGGGTCGCGAGGCCGGGCACCGGAGTGACCCAGCGGTCGTCCACGCCGAAGTCGCGCAGTGCCTGGTGGAGGTACTCGCCGAAGGGGTCCTCGCCGGTGCGGGTGATGACGGCGGTGGAGCGGCCGAGGCGGGACGCGGCCACCGCGACGTTCGTCGCCGATCCGCCGAGAAACTTCCCGAAGGACGTCACCTGCGGCAGCGGGACCCCCGTCTGCAACGGGTAGAGGTCCACACCGATCCGCCCCATGGTGATCAGGTCGTACGCCATCGAGTTCCCTTCACGCGCCGGGTCCGTCCGCCGGGTCCGTCAAGGTCTAGCCCTGTCGGAGCGACCCTGTCAATACTTTGTCCAGACATTCGGACTACCTATTGACACCCTCAGCTTCGAGGCTGAAGCTGACTCCCATGACGTCGTTGTCACCTCAGTCCTCACTTTCGCGCATCCGAGTCGGCTCGGCGCCCGACTCCTGGGGCGTCTGGTTCCCCGACGACCCCCAGCAGGTCCCCTGGCAGCGCTTCCTCGACGAGGTCGCCGCTTCCGGCTACGAGTGGATCGAGCTGGGGCCGTACGGCTATCTGCCCACCGACCCGGCGGTCCTCGCCGAGGAGACCGCCAAACGCGGCCTGAAAGTGTCGGCCGGCACGGTCTTCACCGGGCTGCACCACGGCCCCGACGTCTGGGACAAGACCTGGGCGCACGTGGCCGACAACGCGGTCCTCGCGCAGGCCATGGGCGCCGAGCACCTGGTCGTCATCCCGTCGTTCTGGCGGGACGACAAGACGGGCCAGGTACTGGAGCCCAGCGAGCTGACCGTCGAGCAGTGGCGGCACCTCACCCAGCTCACCGAGCGGCTCGGGCGGGAGGTGCGGGAGAAGTACGGCCTGAAGATCGTCGTCCACCCGCACGCCGACACCCACATCGACAGCGAGCAGAACGTCGTCCGCTTCCTGGACGGCACCGACTCCTCGGTGGTCTCGCTCTGCCTGGACACCGGGCACTACGCCTACTGCGGCGGCGACAGCGTCAAGCTGATCGAGACCTACGGCGAGCGCATCGGCTATCTGCACCTCAAGCAGGTCGACCCCGAGATCCTGGCGGACGTGCGGGCGAACGAGGTCCCGTTCGGGCCCGCCGTCGCCCGGGGCGTGATGTGCGAGCCGCCGAAGGGCGTGCCCGAGCTGGGGCCGGTGCTGGCCGCCGCGGCGAATCTGGACGTGGATCTGTTCGCGATCGTCGAGCAGGACATGTACCCGTGCGCGCCGGACGCTCCGCTGCCGATCGCCCAGCGGACCCGGGCCTTCCTGAGGTCCTGCGGGGCGTGAGCGCTCCGCAGGGCGCCGGACGCCGAGAAGCGCCGGGGAACTGCGGGTTGCCGGCCGGCCGCGGGTGGTTCGTGGCCGGCCGCGCGGTTCCCCGTGCCCTTCGGGGGCGCCGCGGCCGGTGCGTCTGACGGAATGCCGTACCTGAGCGGCGCTCAATTTCGTCGCTCGTGTCACAAAAGACACCGTTGTGTCACGTGTGTCACGTGTCCGCGGGTCTTCCGTCACGTGTGGTCCACGGGCCCTTGCCGGTGCTCACCCGCTGTCGTTGGCCGGTCACAGGCTAATGATCGCCAGCGCAGCGCCCGGCTCCCCCGACGGCTTCCCCGCCGCCTCCGTGGTGCGCGCGGGGAGGTGCCTCTGATGACCGACCGACGCCTCTGGTCGTACAAGGACATCGCGGCGCACATCCGTGTGCAGCCCGACACCGTCCGCTCGTACCGCAAACACGGGCTGCTGCCGCCGCCCGACCACATGGAGAACGGCAGGCCCTACTGGTACGCCGACACCGTGCGGGCCTGGGTCGCCTCCAGACCGGGCAACCGGGGGCGCAGGATCGACTGACTCCCGCCGACCGCCGCTTCCGGCGCCCGCAGCCCATTCGTTTGTCCCCGGATCCGTTCACCGTCCAGGATCCGGGGATGAGCTTTTCCCACGAACCCGTACTCACCGGTGAGCGCGCCGTCCTGCGGCCGTTCACCGAGGACGACGCGCCCGTGATGGCGCGGATCCTGAGCGACCCGGAGGTCTTGCGGTTCACCGGCAGCCCGACCGGGGAGTTCGGGACGGACCGGTTGCGTTCCTGGTACGGCAGCCGCAACGACCACGCCGATCGGCTCGACCTCGCCGTCGTGGACCGGGCGAGCGGCGAGCTGGTGGGTGAGGCCGTCCTCAACATGGGGGTCCCCCCGGTTCGAGCGCAGCCGAGAACTGGGGGAGGGACGAGGCCAACCGCAGCTGCTGCTTCCGCATCCTGATCGGTCCCGGCGGGCGGGACCGGGGGCTCGGCACGGAGGCCGTCCGGCTGATGGTCGGCCACGCCTTCGGGGAGGTCGGGCTGCACCGCGTGTCGCTGTACGTCTTCACCCACAACCCCCGGGCCCGCCGCGCCTACGAGAAGGCCGGCTTCGTCGCCGAGGGGATCGAGCGGCAGACCCTGTGGCAGGACGGGGAGTGGATCGACGCCGTGCGGATGTCGGTCCTCGCCCCGGAGTGGGCCGCCCGTCGGGGGCGTCCCGTCGGCCGCCGGGACGCCCCCGACGGCGATCGGGTCAGCTCCACGGCTCGATGACCGTCACACCGCCGCCCGGTGCCGTGTTCATCGCCGCGAGGGCGGCGGGGGCCGCGTCCAGGGAAATCGTGGAGGTCACCAGGAGGTCGGGGCGCAGGACGCCCGCCCGGACCAGCTCCAGCATCCCGGGATAGGCGTGGGCCGCCATTCCGTGGCTGCCCAGCAGCTCCAGCTCCAGGGCGATCGCCCTGGCCATGGGGACGGGGGTGGTGCCCTCCGGGGACGGGAGCAGGCCCACCTGGATGTGGCGGCCCCGGCGGCGGAGGCTGTTGACGGAGGCCGCGCAGGTGGCCGGGGAGCCGAGCGCGTCGAGGGAGAGGTGGGCGCCGCCGCCGGTCAGGTCGCGGATGGCCGCGGCGGTGTCGGGGCCGGCTGTGCGCGGTGTGTCCACCTCGGTGGTGTGCGGTGCGCCCGATCCGGTGGTGCGCGGTGTGTCCACCTCGGTGGTGTGCGGTGCGCCCGATCCGGTGGTGCGCGGTGTGTCCACCCCGGTGGTGTGCGGTGCGCCCGATCCGGTGGTGTGCGGTGTGTCCACCCCGGTGGTGTGCGGTGCGCCCGATCCGGCCGACGCGTCCACGCAGGCGGTCGCGCCGAACTCGCGGGCCAGGTCCAGGGCCCGGGAGGAGACGTCCACCGCGATCACCCTCGCTCCGGCGGCCGCCGCGATCATCACGGCCGAGAGGCCCACGCCGCCGCAGCCGTGGACCGCGACCCACTCCCCCGGCGCGACGCGGCCCTGTACGACGACCGCGCGGAACGCCGTGGCGAAGCGGCAGCCCAGGGCGGCCGCCGTGCCGTAGGACAGCTCGTCCGGCAGTGCCACCAGGTTCACGTCGGCGTGGTCCAGGGCGACGTACTGGGCGAACGAGCCCCAGTGGGTGAACCCCGGCTGGGTCTGGCGCTCGCACACCTGCTGGTCCCCGGCCGCGCAGGCGGGGCAGGTGCCGCAGGCGCACACGAACGGGACGGTGACGCGGTCGCCGGGGCGCCACGCGGTCACCGCGCTGCCGGTCGCCTCCACGACGCCGGCCAGTTCGTGGCCGGGGACGTGCGGGAGGGTGATGTCGGGGTCGTGGCCCTGCCAGCCGTGCCAGTCGCTGCGGCAGAGGCCGGTGGCCTCCACGCGGACGACGACGCCGTGGGGGGTCGGGGTGGGGGTCGCGATGTCCTGCACCGTGGCCGGCTCTCCGAACCGCTCGAACACGACTGCGCGCATGTGCGCCCACCTTTCGCTTCGCGGCCGGTGATCTTGCCGGCCCCGGTCAGCATCGCATTGGGAGTGGGTGGGGTTTTCTCGCCCCCGCCGCCCCTACCCTTCCCATCCCCCAGGGGCTGCGCCCCTTCGACCCCCAGCTGCCGGCCCGGTGGGGGCTTGTCGCGCCGTTCCCCGCGCCCCCGAAAAGCAGGGGCCCGCGCCCCTTCGACCCCCAGCTGCCGGCCCGGTGGGGGCTGATCGCGCCGTTCCCCGCGCCCCTGAAGAGCAGGGGCCCGCGCCCCTTCGACCCTCATCTGACGGCCCGGTGGGGGCTGATCGCGCCGTTCCCCGCGCCCCTGAAGGGCAGGGGCCCGCGCCCCTTCAACCCTCATCTGACGGCCCGGTGGGGGCTGATCGCGCCGTTCCCCGCGCCCCTGAGGGGGCGGGGGCGGGGCCCTTCGGGCCTGCCTGCCTCCTCAGGGGGCGGAGTGGGTGGTGACCGGCTCCCGTTTCGGCTCGGGGTGGGGCTCCGGCTCGGGCGGTCGGCCGCCCTCGCTCACGCCGAACCTCTCGTGGAACCTTCGCAGCGGGGCCGGGGCCCACCAGGTCGCGCGGCCGGTCAGGCTCATGACCGCCGGGACCAGGAGGCTGCGGATGACCATGGCGTCCATGAGGACGGCGAGGGCTATGCCGAGGCCGAGCATCTTGGTGTTGGTGACCCGGGAGGTGCCTATGGCGATCATGACGACGGCGAGGATGACCGCGGCGGCGGTGATGAGGCCCCCGGTGCGTTGCAGGCCGAAGCGGACGGAGGCGATGTGGTCGCCGGTGTGGTCGTACTCCTCCTTGATGCGGGAGAGCAGGAAGACGCCGTAGTCCATGGAGAGGCCGAAGGCCACGCAGAACATCAGGACCGGGAGGGTGGTCTCGATGGAGCCGGGACTGGTGAAGGCGAGGAGCCCGGTGAGGTGGCCGTCCTGGAAGACCCAGACCAGCGCGCCGAACATCGCGGTGAGGCTGAGGGCGTTCAGCAGGACCGCCTGGAGGGGGATCAGCACGCTGCCGGTCAGGAGGAAGACCAGGATCAGGGTGACCGTCGCGATGAAGGCAAGGGCCCAGGGGATGCCGTCGCCTATCGCCGCCTTCGTGTCGACCAGGACCGCCGCCGTGCCCGTCACCGAGGTGTCGAAGGGGGCGTCCATGGCCCGGACGTCGTCCACCAGGCGCTGGGCGGCCTCGTCGACCGCGTCGCCCTCGGGCTGCACGGTGAAGTAGGCCCAGTCGCCGTGGACCAGGGGGCCCTCCACGCTGAGCACGTCGGGCAGGTCGGCCAGCCGCTGCCGGTAGGCGGCGTACTCCGTCTTCGTCGCCCTTCCTTCCGTCAGCACCGCCAGGCCGCCGCCCGGGGTCCCCGGGAAGCCTTCGCGGAGGTGCTGCTGGACGACGTGGGACTCGGCGGTCGAGGGGAGCTGGCGGTCGTCCGCCGTGCCGAACTTCACGCCCAGGAAGGGCAGGCCGAGCAGGAGCAGGCCGGCGGTCGTGGCGATGGCGAAGTAGGGGGCCCGGCGCATGACGAGGGCTGCCGTACGGCCCCAGGCCGCGCCCTCCTCCACGGACGGGGCCTCGGCCCCGCCGGTGTCCGCGCCCTTGCGGCGGCGGAACAGCTTGCGCAGGTCCAGGGCGTTGACGCGTTCGCCGAGGAGGACCAGGGCCGCCGGAAGCAGGATCAGGGCGGCCGCGGCGGCCAGGAGGACCACCGCGATGCCCGCGTAGGCGAAGGACTTCAGGAAGTACTGCGGGAAGACCATCATGGCGGCCAGGGAGACGGCGACCGTGAGGGCGGAGAAGAGGACCGTCCGGCCGGCGGTGCGCAGGGTGGTGGCGACGGCCGTCAGGGAGTCGGCGCCGCCCGCCAGTTCCTCGCGGAAGCGGCGCACGATGAACAGCGCGTAGTCGATCGCCAGGCCCAGGCCCATGGCCGTCGTGAGGTTCAGCGCGAAGACCGAGACGTCGGTGACCTCGGTGAGGCCGCGCAGGATCGCGTTGGTGCCGAGGATCGCGACGATGCCCACGCCGAGCGGCAGCAGGGCGGCGACCGCGCTGCCGAAGACCATGACCAGCAGGACGAGCGTCACCGGCAGGGCAATCATCTCGGCCCGCAGCAGGTCCTCCTGAATGGTGGTCTGCATCTCGTGGCGCACGGCGAGGATGCCGCCGACCTTTACCTCCACGGGGCCGTGCGTGCCGCGGAACTCCGGGGCGATGCGGTCCAGGGTCTTGTTGACCGCGGTGTCGTCGCCGGTGAGGCGGGCCGCTATCAGCGCCTCCCCGCCGTCCTTCGCGCGCAGGGCGGGGGCGCCCGTCTGCCAGTAGGAGGCGACGCCCCGGACGCCCTTCTCGGCGGCGAGCCGCTCGGTCAGCCCCCTCGCCTCGGCGGCGACGGCCGGATCGTCGACCGAGGCCTTGCCCGCGTCGACGAGCAGCAGGAAGTTCGGCTGGGAGTCGGGGAACTCGCGCTCCAGGGCCTTCGTCGCGTACGTGGACTGGGCGGCCGGGTCCTCCCAGCCGCCGCTGCCGAGACGGTCGGCGACACCGCTGCCCGCCACCACCGCGAGAGCGGTGAGCACCAGGGCGACCAGCAGGGAGAGCCGGGGGCGGGCGGTCACGAACCGGGTCCAGCCCCCCACCCGGGGTGGCCGGTTGACTTCGGTCATGGTGCGGTGTCCCCTTCAGTCTGGTCCGTCGCTCGACCCGTGCCGCGCGCGGCCGGGCGCCACGGGAGCACCGAGCCATACACTTGGAAAACACGAGAGATCGCTCGCGTTTCACCAGAATGCGAGCGACCACTCGCGTTTGTCAATCACGTCCGGAAAGCTGGGGATAACTCGTGCCCGTGAACCAGGAGAAGGAACAGCCGCGCCGCCGCCAGGCCCGCGGCGAGCGCCGCATCGCCCAGCTCCTCGAAGCCGCGGCCTCCGTGTTCTGCTCGACCGGGTACGCCGCCGCCAGCACCAACGCCATCGCCCGCGAGGCGGGGGTCTCGCCCGGGACGCTGTATCAGTTCTTCCCGAACAAGGAAGCGATCGCGATCGAGCTGAGCGAGCGGCTCATGCGCGAGTTGCGCGAGACGTACGGCGAGGCGCTCGCCCCGGTGGATCCGGTGACCCCGCTGGAGGAGGCCGTCGCGGCCGCCGTCGACCGCTTCATCGACTTCAACTGCCGGCACCCGGTGATCTTCACGCTGATGCACGGCCCGGACGTGCCCGGCCGGATCGCCGAGCAGCACGACGCCGTGCACACGGCCCTGCTCGCGCGGATCGAGGCGCTGCTCACCCCGTTCCTGCCCGACGCGCCGGCCGTCGACATCTCGCGCACCGCGCACGTCTGCGTCGCCATGTACAAGGCCGGCCTGGAACTGGTGCTCGGCCGCGAGGGCGCCGAGCGCGACGCCTATGTGCAGGAGCTGAAGAACGTCCTGCTCCGCTACCTGGAGCCCCTGGTGGGCAACTGCCCGCCCGTCACCCCTTCGAGCGCCCCCGCCACACCATCGAGCGCCCCCGCCACCCCGGCCCGCACCCCGGCCCCCTGACCCATCCGGCCCGCCACCCCGGCCGGACCTCTCTTGGATTCATACCCCTAGGGGGTATAAGCTGGACGCACAGAAGGGTTACTCGAACCCCATCCGCCCCGTCAAGGAGTAACGACATGACCGCCGAGACCGACACCCAGGGCTCCGTCACCGCCGTCTACAAGGTGAGCGGCATGAGCTGCGGGCACTGCGAAGGCGCCGTATCCGGCGAGATCACCGAGCTGGCCGGCGTCTCCTCCGTCAAGGCCGTCGCCTCCACCGGCGAGGTCACCGTGGTCTCGGCCGCACCGCTCGACGAGGAGGCCGTGCGCGCCGCCGTGGACGAGGCGGGCTTCGAGCTGGTCGGCAAGGTCTGAGACCGGCCACGGCACGGACGTCACGGACACGGACATGACGAGCACCACCGCGGCAGCCCCGACGAGCGGGCCCGTCCAGGAGGTCGAGCTGACCATCGGCGGGATGACCTGCGCCTCCTGCGCGGCCCGCGTCGAGAAGAAACTCAACCGCCTGGACGGGGTCACCGCCTCGGTGAACTACGCGACCGAGAAGGCGAAGGTCGCGTACGCCGAGGGGATCGAGGTCGCCGATCTGATCGCCACGGTCGTGAAGACCGGCTACACGGCGAAAGAGCCACCGCCCCCGGCTCCCCCGACTCCCCCGGTGGCCGCCTCGGCTCCGGCGACG
This sequence comes from Streptomyces sp. NPDC002324, assembly GCF_053593335.1. NCBI lineage: Bacteria > Bacillati > Actinomycetota > Actinomycetes > Kitasatosporales > Streptomycetaceae > Streptomyces > Streptomyces sp. NPDC002324. The sequence goes on along the minus strand of NZ_JBSFCF010000032.1, from coordinate 10,760 downwards.
GCCTCCGGGAGCGGCGAGGACGGCGGCGACGAGCACGGCGACGACCCCGAACTCGCCGCCCTGCGGCAGCGGCTCACCGTCTCCACGCTGCTCGCGGTACCCGTGATCCTCATGTCCATGGTCCCCGCCCTGCAGTTCGACAACTGGCAGTGGCTCTCGCTGACGCTCGCCGCGCCGGTCGTCGTGTGGGGCGGGCTGCCGTTCCACCGGGCCGCGTTCACCAACCTCCGGCACGGCGCGGCCACGATGGACACCCTCGTCTCCGTCGGCACGCTCGCCGCCTTCGGCTGGTCCCTGTGGGCCCTCTTCCTGGGGCACGCGGGCATGCCGGGCATGCGGCACGGCTTCACCCTCACCGTGCTGCGGAGCGGCGCCGACGCGCGCGCGTCGGCCTCCTCGGCGATCTACCTCGAAGTGGCCGCCGGAGTGGTGGCGTTCATCCTGCTCGGCCGCTATCTGGAGGCCCGCTCCAAGCGTCGCGCGGGCGCCGCGCTCAGGGCGCTGCTGACGCTGGGGGCCAAGGACGTCTCGGTACTCCGCGAGGGGCGCGAGGTGCGGATCCCGGTGGCGGACCTGGCCGCCGGCGACCGCTTCGTCGTACGCCCCGGGGAGAAGTTCGCCACCGACGGGACCGTCGTCGAGGGCGCCTCCGCCGTCGACGCGTCCATGCTCACCGGCGAGTCGGTGCCGGTGGACGTGACGGCCGGGGACACCGTCACGGGTGCGACCGTGAACGCCGGGGGCCGGCTGGTCGTCGAGGCCACCCGGGTCGGCACGGACACCCAGCTGGCCCGGATGGCCCGGCTGGTGGAGGACGCGCAGAACGGCAAGGCGGAGGCACAACGGCTCGCCGACCGGATCTCGGCGGTGTTCGTCCCCGTCGTCCTGCTGATCGCGATCGCCACCTTCGGCGTCTGGCTCGGCGCCACGGACGACACCACCGCCGCCTTCACCGCCGCCGTCGCGGTGCTGATCATCGCCTGCCCGTGCGCGCTCGGCCTCGCCACCCCGACCGCCCTGCTGGTCGGCACCGGCCGGGGCGCCCAGCTCGGCATCCTCATCAAGGGCCCCGAGGTCCTGGAGTCCACCCGCCGCGTCGACACCGTCGTCCTGGACAAGACCGGCACCGTCACCACGGGCCGGATGACGCTCCTGGACGCGCATGCCGCCGAGGGCGTCACCGAGGAGGACCTGCTCCGCCTCGCGGGCGCCGTCGAGCACGCCTCCGAACATCCGGTGGGCCGGGCGATCGCCGCGGGCGCCGAGGGCCGCCTGGGCGCGCTCCCGCCCGTGGACCGCTTCGAGAACCTGCCCGGAAAGGGCGTACGCGGCCGCGTGGAGGGCCACACCGTCCAGGTGGGCCGGATCCTCGACGGACCGCTCCCCGAGCCCCTGAGAGGCGCCAAGGAGGCCGCCGAGGCCGAGGGCCGCACGGCGGTCGTGGTCACCCGCGACGGCGTGGCACTCGGTGTCGTCACGGTCGCCGACGCGATCAAGGAGACCAGTGCCGAGGCCGTACGGCGCCTGCGGGCGCTCGGACTCACCCCGGTCCTGCTCACCGGGGACAACGAGCGGGTGGCCCGGTCCGTGGCCGCCGCGGTCGGCATCTCCCCCGAGCATGTGATCGCCGAGGTACTGCCCGAGGACAAGGTCGACGTCGTACGGCGGCTCCAGAGCGAGGGCCGTACGGTCGCGATGGTCGGCGACGGGGTCAACGACGCGGCCGCGCTGGCCGCCGCCGACCTGGGGCTCGCCCTGGGTACGGGGACCGACGCGGCGATCGAGGCCGGGGACCTGACGCTCGTCCGCGGGGACCTTCGGGCGGCCGCAGACGCGATCCGGCTGTCGCGGCGCACCCTCTCCACGATCAAGGGCAATCTGGCCTGGGCCTTCGGATACAACGTGGCGGCACTGCCGCTGGCCGCCGCCGGATTGCTCAACCCGATGATCGCGGGGGCGACTATGGCCTTTTCGTCCGTTTTCGTGGTAACGAACAGCTTGCGACTCAGGACATTTTCATGACCGCCGGGCAAAAGTCCCTCTAGAGTCCGGAAGCAGCCTCACATAAGCTCTTCACAAGGCTCGCGCATCATCCTTACGCTGGGGCCTCGATCACCGATTCGCGCCTCTTGCGTATCTTCAGGCGATACGGCAGGAGACGCAGATCACAGTGGTGTGAACGTAACCACCGAAGGGGTTCGTGAGTCTAAGTTGGCGATGTCAGAAGCGTCTTGGGGGGCGTGACTGACATCTGGGGATGTCTTGGGGGACGTTCCCGGAATTGCGTTGCCGGGGCTCGTGCACCGGGGAGCTTTGAGCGGCCCTCCCGTACGTACGCGTCCCGGCAGACCGCACACCGCCGCACAACAGCTACATACAAGTAGGCCGAGTTCTGCTCGTTCTGCTCAGCGATTCAGGCGCTGGTCCACCAGACGCCCGGCCGGATCCCGTGGGGGGAATCCGCACCGGGACATGGGAAGGCGCCCTGCTCGCCGGCCCGTGGGGGGACCAGCGTTGCAGGGCGCCTTCTCCCATCTTTTTTGGGCTCGGTTCGCCTCCGGGGCGCCTGTTGCCTGTGTCGAGACGGCGAACGTGCTCGGCCCTCCTTCGTCGGGCGCTGCGCGCGATCGCCGTCTCGACACAGGCGCGCCCCTTCGGCTCACTCGCCGTAGGGCGCCCTCTTCCGTAGCGGGACACCCAGCGGGACGGCGTGGAGCGGGACACCCAGCGGGACGGCGTGTAGTGGGACGGCGCCCGGCGGGACGGCCGGGAAAAACAGCGGGTCCGTACGGACGGCTCTCCGCACGGACCCCTCTGCTACGCGTACTCGGCTCAGCGACCCTCGACCGGCACGAAGTCGCGCTCGACCACGCCCGTGTAGATCTGGCGCGGGCGGCCGATGCGGGAGCCGGGCTCCTTGATCATCTCGTGCCACTGGGCGATCCAGCCGGGGAGGCGGCCCAGCGCGAAGAGGACCGTGAACATCTCGGTCGGGAAGCCCATGGCGCGGTAGATCAGACCCGTGTAGAAGTCCACGTTCGGGTAGAGGTTGCGCGAGACGAAGTAGTCGTCGGAGAGCGCGTGCTCCTCCAGCTTCAGCGCGATGTCCAGCAGCTCGTCGGACTTGCCGAGGGCGGAGAGGACGTCGTGCGCGGCGGCCTTGATGATCTTGGCGCGCGGGTCGAAGGACTTGTACACCCGGTGGCCGAAGCCCATCAGGCGGACGCCGTCCTCCTTGTTCTTCACCTTGCGGATGAAGGAGTCGACATCGCCGCCGTTGGCCTGGATGCCCTCCAGCATCTCCAGGACGGACTGGTTGGCGCCGCCGTGCAGCGGGCCCCAGAGCGCGGAGATGCCGGCGGAGATCGAGGCGAACATGTTCGCCTGCGAGGAGCCGACCAGACGGACCGTGGACGTCGAGCAGTTCTGCTCGTGGTCCGCGTGCAGGATGAGCAGCTTGTCGAGCGCGGAGACGACGACCGGGTCGAGGTCGTACTCCTGGGCCGGGACCGAGAAGGTCATGCGCAGGAAGTTCTCGACGTAACCGAGGTCGTTGCGCGGGTAGACGAACGGGTGACCGATCGACTTCTTGTACGCGTACGCCGCGATGGTCGGCAGCTTGGCGAGCAGGCGGATCGTGGAGAGGTTGCGCTGCCGCTCGTCGAACGGGTTGTGGCTGTCCTGGTAGAACGTCGACAGGGCGCTGACCACGGAGGACAGCATCGCCATCGGGTGGGCGTCCCGGGGGAAGCCCCGGTAGAAGTTCTTGACGTCCTCGTGCAGCAGGGTGTGCTGCGTGATCTCGTTCTGGAACGTGGAGAGCTCGTCGACGGTCGGAAGCTCGCCGTTGATCAGCAGGTACGCCACCTCCAGGAAGGTGGAGCGCTCGGCCAGCTGCTCGATCGGGTAGCCGCGGTACCGAAGGATGCCCTGCTCACCGTCGAGATAGGTGACGGCGGATTTATAGGCGGCGGTGTTCCCGTAGCCGCTGTCCAGGGTGACCAGACCGGTCTGGGCCCGGAGCTTCCCGATGTCGAAGCCCTTGTCGCCGACGGTGCTGTCGATCACCGGGTAGGTGTACTCGCCGTCGCCGTACCGCAGTACTACAGAGTTGTCGCTCACGTCATCCCTCACCGACGTAGTGCCTCTTCTTCGAGGTGCCCTGACTGTCTCTACCATCCCCCAGTTGGCGCAGGAGAGTGCACTCGGGGTCGACCATCGGGCCCATCGGCGGCACTGAGTGCCGCCAACTTGCCCATCCTGCCCCCTCCGTCCGACATCCGGAAGGGCTGTGTGACCTTTGCGACTCGTTTGATCGATCAAATTTCACTCACGGGTCGCCGGAACGGCGCGAGAGGTTCCCCCGAAGGCCGCCCACGGCTACAAAACCCGTGGTGCGAGCCGGAAGTCGAGAGCCGTGCACCGCCGGCCCGCGGAGACCGTGCGGACCGCCTGGCCTATGGCCTTGCGGGAGCCGACGAGGACAACCAGTTTCTTCGCCCTGGTCACCGCCGTATAGAGCAGATTGCGCTGGAGCATCATCCAGGCCCCCGTGGTGACGGGGATCACCACGGCCGGGTACTCGCTGCCCTGGGACCGGTGGATCGTCACCGCGTAGGCGTGCGCCAGCTCGTCCAGTTCGTCGAACTCGTACCCCACCTCCTCGTCCTCGTCGGTCAGGACCGTCAGCCGCTGCTCGACCGGGTCGAGCGCGGTGACGACGCCGACGGTGCCGTTGAAGACGCCGTTCTCGCCCTTCTCGTAGTTGTTGCGGATCTGGGTGACCTTGTCGCCGACGCGGAAGACCCGGCCGCCGAACCGCTTCTCGGGCACGTCGGGGCGGGCGGGGGTGATGGCCTGCTGCAGCAGGCCGTTGAGGTTGCCCGCGCCGGCCGGGCCCCGGTGCATGGGTGCCAGCACCTGCACGTCCCGGCGCGGGTCGAGCCCGAACCTGGCCGGAATGCGACGGGCCGCCACGTCCACGGTGAGGCGGCCGGCCTCCTCCGTCTCGTCCTCGACGAAGAGGAAGAAGTCCTTCATGCCGTCCGTGACCGGGTGCTGCCCGGAGTTGATCCGGTGCGCGTTGGTCACCACACCGGACTGCTGGGCCTGGCGGAACACCTTCGTGAGGCGGACCGCCGGGATCGGGCTGCCGTCGGCCAGCAGGTCACGCAGGACCTCGCCGGCGCCGACGCTGGGAAGCTGGTCGACGTCTCCGACGAAGAGGAGGTGCGCCCCCGGCGCCACCGCCTTCACCAGCTTGTTGGCCAGCAGGAGGTCCAGCATGGATGCCTCGTCGACGACCACCAGGTCGGCGTCCAGGGGGCGGTCCTTGTCGTAGGCCGCGTCGCCGCCGGGCCTCAGCTCCAGCAGGCGGTGGACGGTGGAGGCGTCGGCGCCGGTCAGCTCGGCCAGCCGCTTGGCGGCGCGGCCGGTGGGGGCCGCCAGCACGACCTTCGCCTTCTTGGCGCGGGCCAGCTCCACGATCGAGCGGACGGTGAAGGACTTGCCGCAGCCGGGGCCGCCGGTGAGCACGGCGACCTTCTCGGTCAGCGCGAGGCGTACGGCCGCCTCCTGCTCGGGGGCCAGCTCCGCGCCCGTACGCCCCCTCAGCCAGCCCAACGCCTTGTCCCAGGCCACGTCGTGGAAGCCGGGCATGCGGTCCTCGCCGGTGCGCAGGAGGCGCAGCAGCTGGGCGGAGAGAGAGAGTTCGGCGCGGTGGAAGGGGACCAGGTAGATCGCGGTGACCGGGTCGCCGCCGTCCTGGCCCGGTACCTTCTCGCGTACGACGCCGGGGTCGCCCGATTCCTCGTCGGGCAGGGCGAGTTCGGCCAGGCACTCGATGACCAGGCCCGTGTCGACCTGGAGGAGTTTGACCGCGTCGGCGATCAGCCTCTCTTCGGGGAGATAGCAGTTGCCCTGGTCGGTGGCCTGCGAAAGGGCGTACTGCAGGCCCGCCTTGACGCGCTCGGGGCTGTCGTGAGGAATGCCGACGGACTGGGCGATCCGGTCGGCGGTGAGGAAGCCGATGCCCCAGACGTCGGACGCCAGGCGGTAGGGCTGGTTCTTCACCACGCCGATCGAGGCGTCGCCGTACTTCTTGTAGATGCGGACCGCGATCGACGTGGACACCTCGACGGTCTGGAGGAAGAGCATGACCTCCTTGATCGCCTTCTGCTCCTCCCAGGCGTCGGCGATCTTCTTGGTGCGCTTGGGGCCGAGGCCGGGGACCTCGATCAGGCGCTTCGGCTCCTCCTCGATGATCTGGAGGGTGTCCAGGCCGAAGTGCTGGGTGATGCGGTCGGCGAAGACCGGACCGATGCCCTTGACCAGGCCCGATCCGAGGTAGCGGCGGATGCCCTGGACGGTGGCCGGGAGGACGGTGGTGTAGTTCTCCACCGTGAACTGCTTGCCGTACTGGGGATGTGAGCCCCAGCGGCCCTCCATGCGCAGGGACTCCCCGACCTGGGCGCCGAGCAGCGCGCCGACGACGGTGAGGAGATCGCCGCCGCCCCGGCCGGTGTCCACGCGCGCGACCGTGTAGCCGTTGTCCTCGTTGGCGTACGTGACGCGTTCCAGGACGCCTTCGAGTACGGCGAGACGTCGCTCTGTGGGCTCGTTGCCGCCCGCCTGCTTGGACATGATCCGACGGTACCGGCAGGGTCTGACGGTCGGGGTGGGAGGAGCGGGACCGACGCCTCGGGAGTACCTGGCGGGAGCCCTCGGCAGCTGCCCTCCACGACTGCGAGACCTCCGACAGGGAAGAAGTGAACATGGGAGGACAACGGCACGTGAGAACGGGTATGACACCCTCCCTCTCCGCGTCGGCCCGATTAGCCGCGTCCGGTTCTTCGAGGCTCAGCTGGCTCGACGCGTTGCGCGGCATCGCGGCACTGGTAGTGGTGTTCGACCACTCGTCGTATTCCTTCATGGCGGAGTTCCGACGCGAGCTGATGCCGGAGTTCAACACAAGCCGCTACGGCATCATGGTGTTCTTCCTGGTCAGCGGCTACATCATCCCCGCCTCGCTGGAACGCCGAGGCTGCGTGAGGACGTTCTGGATCGGCCGGCTCTTCCGCATCTACCCACTGTGGGCGGCCGTCGTCACCGGCATGATTGCAGCTGCGGCGCTGGGCGTGGCAGAGGTCCGAGACTTCGGCGGACAGAGCGTCGCCTCGGTGGCGGCAGCCCATCTCATGCTGCTCCAGGAGCTGTTGGGAACACCCAATCTCCTACTCGTTCTTTGGACACTCTCGTACGAGATGGCCTTCTACCTGCTGGTCGTCGCCCTCTTCACCGTTCGCTTGCACCAGCGGTCCGCCGCGGTGGCCGTCACCTTGGCGGCGCTCGCCGCGCTGAGCGTGGCAGCAGGGTTCGTTCTGCCGGTCTCAGCCCTCTCCGAAGCGGTGGGCACAGGCCGGCTCATCGCACTCGCGTCGGTCGTGATGGTCACAGCCATCTGCTGCGCGAGCTCAGGGTCGGCCGCGCTGCGGGTGTTCGGGGGCGTGCTGGGAGGCGTCTTAGCGCTGGCCCTGGTCGTCTTCAACGGCACGGTCCCCGTATGGGAGGGCCTGGTGATCCTCGCCGTGATGTTCCTCGGTACGGCGGTGTATCGGGCAGATACCGGTCAGAGCAGGTGGGCGTACGCGGGGTTCGCAGCCACCGCGGTGGTCGCCTTCGCGGTCTGGAGCGCATATGTCGACGGCGATGGGGGTCATTTCACACGACGCGCCTGGATCGTGTCCTTCCTGCTGGCCGTGGTCACCTTCGGCGCCGGCCTCATGCTGCGGCGCCGGCGGATCCCGCGCCTGCTGGCGGGCCTGGGCACGATCAGCTACTCGGTCTACCTCGTGCATCCGGTGTTGCTGGCGGTGAGCGACGGCACGCTCGGCCGCCGACAGCACGATGACCTCGTACTCGAAGTCGCTTTCTATGCCGTGCTGTTGCCGCTGTGTGTGCTGACGTATCGCTACGTCGAGGCACCGGCCCAGAGATGGGGCCGACGTCTGGCACGCCGTAACGCCCCGGACCAGCCGGTGTCCGGGGCGTCGTCGATGGCGGAGCAAACAGGCCGAGTGGCTAGCGGGTGATCAACGACCAGCCTTGATTGGTCGAGCCGTCGCAGCCGAACTGGGCGGCCACCGCGCCGTTGGCGGTGCTCGCGCCCGAGATACCGAGGCACAGTCCGCTCTTACGGTTCTTCAGCTCGAAGACGCTGTCGTTGCGCCAGTTGAGGGTCCAGTCCTGGTTGAGGTCGCCGGACGGGTTCGCCTGGATAGCCACCGCGCCGGCCGCGGTGCTGGCGCCGTTGATTCCGGCGTTAAGGCCGGAGTTGTCGTTCCAGAAGGTGGTGAAGGAGCCGTCCGCTACGAGCCACCACGACTGCCAGGCGCCCGACGAGAGCGGCTGCTGAACGAGATTGGCACCCACGGAGGTGCTTCCGCCCGAGGGCTGCAGGTACTTCTGCGACTTGAGGTTGCGCAGACCCAGGGGCTCGGCGGCAGCCTTGGCCTTGACGCTGGAGGACGTCAGGGGCGTCGGTTCGCTGCTCTTGGGTGACTGGGTGTCGGCGAGCGCCGGACTGGCCACGGCCATCAGTCCCCCGGCCAGAACCGCCGCGATGACGTTCCTGGTTCGTCTGGTGCGCATGCTGCGTCTCCTTACGTCTGGTGCTCTTGGTGTGACCATGCGTACTCAATCAGGCCGCCAGAAGGATTCGCTAGAGTGTTCGATAGGATCGACTGAGAGCGCTTTCTTGACGGGGATGCGGCGCACATGCAAGCCGGATTCGCGCAGAGGTGAGAGCACACCCCACACAAGCGGCCGAAGCGATCCCTTCACATGAGCGCGACCAGCGCCAAGGCCCGCAGGGTGCGGCGACGCTGCATGGCGAGTCCGTACGGGTCCGACTTACTGGAGGACTTCCCTCCGTTTTAGAGGAGGCTGAAACCAGACTCTTCCGTACTACTCGCGCGCCGGCCCGGGACCCTTGAGCGAGACGACCGCGGCCGGCGCACTGTGGTGGACGCCAGGGCGGGCGAGAGGCCCGGCCGCCCGTCGCGCGGGTACCAGTCGGCGAAGTTCCGGTCGCCCCACAGTCCGTCCGGCCGGCCTCTCACCCACATCACTGGCGCGCCGTTCGGGTTGCTCGCCCGTGCGATCTGCACGGTCAGAGCCGGAACTTGCTCACCAGAACAGGAACAGAGAGAACGAACACCTCCGCAACCACATCGGCTTGCGGAACAGCCCGAACATGCCCGCTGATCACGCTGCCGCACCGGGAAGCTCCAAGATCCCCGAGAGAGTCAAGCGGAGCAACGTTCACTCCTCGGCTGGCCTTTTGAGAGCACCGAGGAAGGAGGTGAAGGCGGGGGTGGAGAAGGTGAGGGTGGCTCGGGACGGGGTTTTGGAGTCGCGGACGGCTATGTGGGTGGGGGTGGGGGCTATCTCGACGCAGGCGTTGCCGTCGTCCGGGCCCGAGTAGGACGACTTCCGCCAGTTGCACATGAGGCGCCTCACAGCTCTTTCGCCAGCCGGTCTATGAAGTCGCGCGACTGTTCGGGGCCGAGCGACACTGCTTCCACCTTACGGAAGCGTGTTCGGAAGGCGTTGAGCTGTGCTTCGGAGTCGATGAACGCCGAGCCGGTGGGCACGTCTCTCACCACCGTGTCGAGTCGGGGCACAGATCCGCCCGCGTACGTCATGGTGCTGGCCGCTCGGGCAAAGCCGTCCAGGTCGAAGGGGATGACGCGCACGACGATGTGATCCGCTTCGGAGCGATCGAGGAGCTTGGCGAGCTGAGCACGGGAGGCGGCACGGTCGCCGACTCTGATGCGCAAGGCCGCCTCATGGATCACCAACTCGTACGGGATCACGAACCGCTGGCGCGCGAGTCTGTGACGGACACGCAACTCAAGCTCGGTGTCGGTGAGTTCGGGGACTCTGGACGAGAAGACCGCGCGTGCGTAGTCCTCCGTCTGGAGCATGCCCGGGACATACAGGATCGCCACTTCCCGCAAGAACTCGGCGTGATGTTCCAACTCGGCGAGATCCAGGAACGGCGTGGGCAACAGCCCCCGGTATTCCTCCCACCAACCCCGCGACCTGTCCCCGGCCATGGCCACCAGGGCATCGATGAACTGCGTGTCGGTGCAGGCGTAGTGCGACGCGAGTCGGCGCAGCCGCTCTTCGCTCACTCCGATGAGCCCCAGCTCGATGTGGCTGATCTGCACCCTGTTCGCTCCGAGAAGCGCCGCCGACTGCACGGTTGTCAGGCCGGCGGCCTCACGGAGCCTGCGCAGTTCGGTGCCCAGACGTACCTGCCTGGCTGTCGGTTCGCTCCGCTGGACCACGCGCGGTCCTCCTCTTTCGGGGCCGGATCTCGCGACCGGCTTGCTTCGGGTTACAGGTTACCCATACCGTCAGTGACGCGACGAACACAGTACGGAAGCGCACCGTCCCACCACGAACGGCCGGGTCGGCAATGCCACCGTGCGTCAACTTGACCCGGCCCTAAAGGACCGGGCTTGCAGAGCGGGCGCCACTGGCTGTGGTGCTGCGCTTGCGTCCTGTCCCGCCCTCGGATGTCGGGGGCGGGACTGAGGCGGTTGACTGCGCCCCGCGTCGCCACAACTCTTCCGCGCGGGCGCGGATGTTGCGGGAGCCGTTGCGGTCTGCGTGATCAACGAATCCGCAGGACCGGCACGCGAACCACGCCTGTGAGGCGCGGTTCGCCTTGTCGATGTGGCCGCACTCGGCGC